>NZ_JACVUU010000090.1:0-513 GCF_016516145.1 Klebsiella sp. S69
ATCAGCGCGGTCGGGCCGTCCTGACGCTCTACGCCGTATTTCCACGCGATGGCGGATTCCACCTGGTCGCACGGACGCCATGTGGACATGTTCGGGGTGACGCGCAGGGAAGCCACCTGCTCAACCGGCTGGTGCGTCGGGCCGTCTTCGCCCAGACCGATGGAGTCGTGGGTGTAGACCATCACCTGACGCTGCTTCATCAGCGCCGCCATACGTACCGCGTTACGCGCGTACTCGACGAACATCAGGAAGGTGGAGGTGTACGGCAGGAAACCGCCGTGCAGGGCGATACCGTTGGCAATCGCGGTCATGCCGAATTCACGCACGCCGTAGTGGATATAGTTACCGGCAGCGTCTTCGTTGATGGCCTTAGAGCCGGACCACAGGGTCAGGTTACTTGGCGCCAGGTCAGCGGAGCCGCCGAGGAACTCAGGCAGCAGCGGGCCGAAGGCTTCAATGGCGTTCTGCGACGCTTTACGGCTGGCGATTTTCGCCGGGTTAGCCTGCAGCTTC
>NZ_JACVUU010000091.1:0-444 GCF_016516145.1 Klebsiella sp. S69
GGCGTTGACGGTCACGATGCTGACTCGATTAAACGCGCGGTGGAAGAAGCGCGTGCGGTCACCGACAAACCGTCCCTGCTGATGTGCAAAACCATCATCGGTTTCGGTTCGCCGAACAAAGCCGGTACCCACGACTCCCACGGCGCGCCGCTGGGCGACGCGGAAATCGCGCTGACCCGCGAAGCGCTCGGCTGGAAACACCCGGCGTTTGAAATCCCGTCTGAAATCTATGCCCGGTGGGATGCGAAAGAAGCCGGTCAGGCGAAAGAGTCCGCGTGGAACGAGAAATTCGCCGCCTACGCCAGAGCCTTCCCGCAGGAAGCAGCAGAATTCACCCGCCGTATGAAAGGCGAGATGCCGGCTGATTTCGACGCGAAAGCGAACGAATTCATCGCGAAGCTGCAGGCTAACCCGGCGAAAATCGCCAGCCGTAAAGCGTCGCAG
>NZ_JACVUU010000092.1:0-429 GCF_016516145.1 Klebsiella sp. S69
AACGAGGCGAACCGGGGGAACTGAAACATCTAAGTACCCCGAGGAAAAGAAATCAACCGAGATTCCCCCAGTAGCGGCGAGCGAACGGGGAGCAGCCCGGAGTCTGAATCAGCTTGTGTGTTAGTGGAAGCGTCTGGAAAGTCGCAGGGTACAGGGTGATACTCCCGTACACTAAAACACACAGGCTGTGAACTCGAAGAGTAGGGCGGGACACGTGGTATCCTGTCTGAATATGGGGGGACCATCCTCCAAGGCTAAATACTCCTGACTGACCGATAGTGAACCAGTACCGTGAGGGAAAGGCGAAAAGAACCCCGGCGAGGGGAGTGAAAAAGAACCTGAAACCGTGTACGTACAAGCAGTAGGAGCCCACTAGTTGGGTGACTGCGTACCTTTTGTATAATGGGTCAGCGACTTATATTCTGTAGC
>NZ_JACVUU010000093.1:0-373 GCF_016516145.1 Klebsiella sp. S69
GAAACGTCAGGCGCAGGAGAAGGGCATCGTTCTGGCGGAGAACGCCATCGACGACGTGCTCACCGTGGCCCTGTTCCCGCAAATCGGCCTGAAGTTCCTGGAGAATCGCAATAACCCGGCGGCGTTTGAGCCGCTGCCGCAGGCGGAAGCCGCGCAGCCTGCTCCTGCCCCGGTGAAAGCTGCCGCCTCCGGCGTCTACACCGTGGAAGTGGAAGGTAAGGCCTTTGTGGTGAAGGTCAGCGACGGCGGCGATATCAGCCAGCTGACCGCAGCCGCGCCGGCAGCCTCTTCCGCCCCGGCTCAGGCGGCCGCCCCGGCAGGCGCCGGCACGCCGGTGACCGCGCCGCTGGCGGGCACTATCTGGAAGGTCATT
>NZ_JACVUU010000094.1:0-355 GCF_016516145.1 Klebsiella sp. S69
CAGCGACTCCGATTCAGACAGCGATTCGGATTCCGACAGTGACTCGGACTCAGACAGCGATTCGGACTCTGACAGCGACTCGGACTCCGACAGCGACTCGGACTCCGACAGCGATTCGGATTCGGATTCGGATTCGGACAGCGACAGCGATTCGGACTCTGACAGTGATTCGGATTCTGACAGCGATTCGGACTCTGACAGTGACTCGGATTCCGACAGCGATTCGGATAGCGACAGCGATTCGGATAGCGACAGCGATTCCGACTCCGACAGCGATTCGGATTCTGACAGCGACTCGGATTCTGACAGCGATTCGGATTCTGACAGCGATTCCGACTCTGACAGTGACTCCGAC
>NZ_JACVUU010000095.1:0-347 GCF_016516145.1 Klebsiella sp. S69
TGGTAGTGTGGGGTCTCCCCATGTGAGAGTAGGGAACTGCCAGGCATCAAATTAAGTAGTAAGCCGGTGCATAAATCCGGTGGTTACAGAAGTATTCGGTGGAGCGGTAGTTCAGTCGGTTAGAATACCTGCCTGTCACGCAGGGGGTCGCGGGTTCGAGTCCCGTCCGTTCCGCCACTTATTACATAGAACCGCAAGTCATTGACGTGACTTGCGGTTTTTTTGTTTTTGTATGCAGGTCGTTGTTGGATCTAAAGTAATTGCAGATTACATCTACGACAATCTATCATTAACGCTTAACGCTTAACGCTTAACGCTTAACGCTTAACGCTTAACGCTTAACGCTT
>NZ_JACVUU010000096.1:0-338 GCF_016516145.1 Klebsiella sp. S69
CACGCTGAGCTTCCGCTACCACGACCACAACACCGGTGAGCAGGCGACGGAGCGGCTGACGCAGCATGAAATTGTGGCGCGGCTGAAACAGCACATCCCGGAGAAGTCCTTCCGGATGGTGCGTTACTTTGGTTTTCTGGCCAACCGGGTGTGCGGAGAAAAGCTGCCGGTGGTCTACCGTGCGCTGGAGATGGAAAAGCCGGAGCCAGTGCCGAAGGTCTGCTACGCGCAGATGAGTAAGCAGTTCCTGCGTCGTGACCCGTTCGAATGTGTGCTGTGCGGCGGGAGAATGGTGTACCGCCGCGCGGTGACGGGGCTGAATGTGCAGGGGCTGAAAA
>NZ_JACVUU010000097.1:0-321 GCF_016516145.1 Klebsiella sp. S69
CAACACGATTTTACGGCACTTAAAAAACTCCGGCCGCAGTCGGTAACCTCGTGCATACAACCGGGCAGTGACGTTATTGTCTGCGCGGAAGTGGACGAACAGTGGGGCTACGTCGGCTCCAAATCGTGCCAGCGCTGGCTTTTTTACGCGTATGACAGGATACGCAGAGCGGTGGTGGCACATGTCTTTGGTGAACGCACCATGGCCACACTGGAACGACTGCTGAGCCTGTTGTAGGCCTTTGATGTTGTGGTGTGGATGACGGATGGCTGGCCGCTGTATGAGTCACGGCTTAAGGGAAAGCTGCACGTTATCAGCAAG
>NZ_JACVUU010000098.1:0-312 GCF_016516145.1 Klebsiella sp. S69
CGTCGCCTGCTCACCGGTGTTGTGGTCGTGGTAGCGGAAGCTCAGCGTGGCTCCGCCCGCATAGTGCGCCAGCCGGGAGCCCGCTATCGGCGGCTTTTTCAGGTAGCGGCCCAGGTATTTTACGGTGTTTTTGCCCCCGGCCGTCTTTTTTGACATGTACACATGCCAGTGATCGCCGCCCGCGGTCAGTATCAGGCTGTGCCACTGTGATTCGGTGGTGATATGTGACAGGGAAGGCGGCAGGGCCACGCCTTCATGCCAGACGCTCAGGAGTAACTGGCGGATATTCCACATCCAGCGGGCGCGCATGGC
>NZ_JACVUU010000099.1:0-310 GCF_016516145.1 Klebsiella sp. S69
TGCATCCGTAGCTCAGCTGGATAGAGTACTCGGCTACGAACCGAGCGGTCGGAGGTTCGAATCCTCCCGGATGCACCATATTCTCCATATCTTCAGCAACGAAGGTGTGGATGAGGTGGCGGTATTAGCCGCAAGCACCAGGGGGATAACGTTGCTTTAGCAACGGCCCGAAGGGCGAGCCGCAAGGCAAGTCATCCTCCCGGATGCACCATCTTACTTGATACAGCTTTAGCAGCAGTATCAAAATCTGCAGTAAAGTAAGTTTCCCGATGCATCCGTAGCTCAGCTGGATAGAGTACTCGGCTACGAA
>NZ_JACVUU010000009.1:0-201507 GCF_016516145.1 Klebsiella sp. S69
GGTAGCCCGGACAGATGCGCAGCATCGCCTCCGGGGAGTTCAACGACTCTGCTCTCTACTGGGGTATTCTGCGCACAGCTCCCGGGGGCGGCGCTTGACGCGCCTTGCCCGGGCTACGGGTTCATTGCCGTTTGCAGCGCGGTAGCCCGGACAGATGCGCAGCATCGCCTCCGGGGAGTTCAACGACTCTGCTCTCTACTGGGCTACTCTGCGCGCTGCTCCCGGGGCGGCACTCAACGCGCCTTGCCCGGGCTACGGGTTCACCGCCGTTTGCGGGCCGGAAGCCCGGGCAAAGCACTGTCAGGCAGCCGACACCACCGATTTTTGCAGCAGCCAGTCGCGAAATACCTGCAAATGACGGGATTCCGTTTTATCCTCCTGCCACGTCATAATAAAACGGTTACCGGTACGAATCGGCACATCGCAGGGGATCACCATCTCACCGCTATCCAGGTCATGCTGAATGGCAAAACGCGGCAGTAGCGCGACTCCCAGATTTGAACGCACTGCCGCAATCAGCATCGAGAGCAGATCGAAACGTGGACCGATGTTGATCTGCGGGCTGGTGATATTCGACAGCGCAAACCACTCCTGCCAGCCGTGAATCCGCGTGCTTTGATGCAGCAGCGGAAATTCGCCCAGCAGCTCCTCCACCGCCAGCTTTTGCCCGGGTTCCGACAGCAGTCCGCAGCCGCACACCGGCAAAATCTCCTCTTCAAACAGATACTCCACTTCAGACCACGGCGAGCAAAAATCCTCGCGCATAATGGCGGCATCGTACTCGCGGCTCAGAAAATCACTCATGCTGGCCAGCGAATGAATATTAACGATGATGTCAGGATTTAATTTATTAAACTCGCGCAGGTTGGGGATCAGCCAGTGGGTGCTAAAGGTGGGATTAACGGCCAGTTCAAGAACCTGCACCGTCGGTTGCCAGGTCATAATCGAATTGGTATCACGCTCCAGTTTGTTCAACGTTTCTTTAACGATAGACAAATAATGCTTGCCGGCCTCATTTAAAAAAATCCTTTTTTTAGCATGATTAAATAATGACGTATGGAGGAAATCCTCCAGCGCCGTGACCTGTCGGAACACGGCGCTTTGTGTTAAAGCCAACTCTTCCGCTGCCCGGGTATAACTTTCATGGCGAGCCACAACCTCAAAAGTCACCAGTAATTCAGTTTTCGGTATTTTTCCTCTCATAACGTCTTCCATTTACGGCGTGCAAAAATTGTTTAATATATAAAAAAAGCGCGCAAGGACATCAGGTTAGCCCCCGGTGTTATATTTTATTTTACCGTCAGGTGTCATTGATCTATTCCATGATTAATGCATACTATCACTGATCAAATAATAACCAATGATACCCAGGCGCTACAATAAAGACAATTTAAACAACGTGATTGCTGCACAATTAAAAGCATTAAGTTGTCAATATTTTTTCACGTTAACTTGTTTATTAGCGAAGACATGAAGAGAGCCAATGGGAATTAATTACCTGGCCATGGGCATAATTGAAAAATTCCGCGATCGGGCACACATTATGAATGCTCCAGGAAAAATCTGTATTAGCCTGAATTCGAGGCTAACCGATGCGAGGTGAAGATCTCCAGAGGTTCCGTTCGCGGAACGACTGGGGGGTCGTGCGGTGAGCAGCGCGGAACACCCGGCAAAAGTAGCTGGTTTGCGCAAACTGAAGCTTACGCGCCACGCTGTCTATGGAATTAGCCGGGTCCCCGAGCAGCTCTCCGGCACGCTGCATTTTCTTCTGATTGACCCACACCTTAAAATTTACGCCCTGACGCTTTTTAAAAAAACGGCTGAAGTAGTTAGCGCTGAGACAAACATGGGCGGCAACAGATTCCAGAGACAGCTCATCATATAAATGTTCATCAATATAGCGCAGCGCAGCCGCCAGTTTTATTTCATGCGGCGATTTTTGCGCATAATAAAAAGTGCTCTTTTGTCGCGCCAGTCTCGCACCTTCCTCCTCTGCTTCTTCCATCGCTGAGTAATGACTAACGATGAAATGCAGAAGCCTTATCGCCGCCGAGCGATGATTATTATCGGTTGCTGCTCGATGGTCAAAAATAATATACCCGCATATTTCATTGCTTTGAACCAGCGGTAGGGAAAAGAACTCTGCCCCCGCATAGCAATCGGGCAAGCGACCGTCGGTTACCTTAATAACTGTCGCCGTCAGCCCCGTTGCCCGCGAAAAAACATCTGTTAACGAACTAAAAAAAACGATGCCATTATCCCTTTTATTTTCCGCCATCTTATTCTCCGTAAGCTTTTGCAAGCGATTAATATGCAAAATCTTACGGATAAAAAGGATGATGACTGACGCAAAAAATAATCTCATTTAAACAGATGAATATGATCAAAATGCACAACCGTTACGCCGGTTCAGGAGGTCGATGCCTGAGAGCGGCCCGCGATCAGGCGGCCAGCGTTCTCAAACTTTAACGAATCTTCACAGAAAACTGTGAGCACAAATTTCTGACCGACAAATGATTAATTGTTATATTTCATATAGTTATAAAAATATCATGCGTTTTCGTGATGTTGTTGTTTGTGAGAATCATCATGTGAATGTGAAATGCCCTCCTGAATAATAGGTTCAATGTGAAAACAACTTGAACGGAGTGGATCCATGGCCGTCACTACAGGCGTTATCGCCGACGATTTTACCGGCGCAACGGATATAGCAAGCTTTATGGCTGAACAGGGCTGGCGAGTCGCGCTGCTGCCCGGCATGCCCGATATCACTCAGTGCTGGAACGAAGAGGTTGACGCTATCGTCATCTCGTTGAAGAGCCGCGCTTTACCGGCAGAACAGGCCGTCGCCCAGTCCCTGGCCTGCGCCCGCTGGCTAAGACAAAACGCCGGCGTCCGCCAGCTCTATTTCAAGTATTGCTCAACCTTTGACTCCACGCCGGCGGGCAACATCGGCCCGGTAAGCGATGCGCTGATGAACGACATTCAGGCCCCGCTAATCGTTCACTGCCCCGCTCTGCCGCAAAACGGGCGCACGGTGGTCCACGGCCATCTGTTTGTGAACGGGGTGCTGCTTAACGAATCCGGTATGGAAAAACATCCGCTAAATCCGATGACCGATGCCAGCGTACCGCGCCTGCTGGCCGCGCAGACGGCCAGCCCGGTTGGGCACATTGCTCTCAATACGATTCGCAGCGGTGTGGAAGCGGTCACTTACGCCTTAGAACGCTATCAGACTGAAGGGACGCGCCATGTGATTGTCGATACGCTGGACGACACCGATCTCCATACCCTGGCTCAGGCGCTGCAGGAGTATCCGCTGCTGGCCGGAGGTTCCGGTCTCGGCGGCGCGCTGGCCGCTAACGCTGGTGGTCATCATGTTGCGTCGCCGCACCGCTTTCCCTCTCCCGCCAGAGCAGTCGTGTTCTCCGGAAGCTGTTCGACGATGAGCAACCGCCAGGTCAACCGCTATAAAGCCCAGGCGGCATCCTGTTTGCTTGACGTTGCCCGCTGCCTGTCGGATACCGAAAGCTACAGCGACGAGCTGTCTACCTGGGCGATGGCACATATCAGCGACCCGCTCGCGCCGCTACTTTATGCCACCCAGCCGCCAGAGGCGCTACAGCGCATTCAGCAGGAATACGGCGAACAGGCCGCCAGTCGGGCAATCGAACGCACTTTCGCCCGGCTGAGCGCCAAACTTCTGGCCGCAGGCGTCAACACCTTTATTGTCGCTGGCGGAGAAACCTCCGGCACCGTCGTGGAAGCGCTACAGGTGAAGCGCCTGGCCGTCGGCAGAGCGATCGCGCCGGGCGTACCCTGGGTCTTCTCCTCCGGCCTGGCGCTGGCCCTGAAGTCAGGCAACTTTGGCGACGAAGATTTCTTTTTTACGGCCCAGGAGTATCCATCATGAATCCGGTGAGTGAACACCAACTCCGCGAACAGCTGGTCCACTATGGGCGCTCGCTGTTTATGCGCGGCTACAGCAGCGGCGGTTCCGGCAATCTCAGCGTGAAGCTGCCGGACGGCGGCTATCTGGTGACCCCAACCAATTCCTGTCTGGGTGAACTGCAGGCCGCCACCCTGAGTCGACTGGATGCCGATGGCGTGCATCTCAGCGGCGATAAGCCGTCAAAAGAGGTCCCTATGCATCTGGCGTGGTACCGCCACCGGCCTTCCTGCGGGGCCGTAGTACATCTGCACTCTCCGTGGCTGACCGCGCTCTCCTGTCTACCGTGCGCCACGCCGGAAAACTGCCTGCCGCCGCTAACGCCGTACTACGTGATGCGCGTCGGACGGCTGCCGCTGCTGCCCTATTTCAAACCCGGACACGAGGGCATTGCCAGCGCGCTCAGTGACATCGCCGCAGACCATACGGCGGCGCTACTGGCCAATCACGGGCCGGTAGTGAGCGGTCGCTCGCTGCGCGAGGCGGTGTTTAACGCCGAAGAACTGGAAGACAGCGCCCGTATCTGGCTGACCTTAAAACCGCTCGGCTATGTCCCGCTCTCAGAAGCAGCGGTGGCCGAACTCGAACAATCCCGACAGGCCTGAGGTGCGATGATGATCCCGGAACAACGGCGCGACTTTATTTACCGCTACGTGCATGAAAAAAACGCCGCCTCCTTCAATGAACTGGCGGAGCTGATGAGCGTGTCGCATATGACGGTACGCCGCGACATTCAGCTGCTGGAAGAAGAAGGCAAGGTTATCGCCATTAACGGCGGCGTAAAGCTCAATAATCTGCTTAAATCCGAGCTGCCGTGGCGAGAGAAAGCGGAGTTGCATCATGAAGTAAAACGCAAAATGGGCCAGCTGGCGGCGATGCTCATCGAGCCAGGTCAAACGCTCTACCTCGATGCCGGCACCTCGTTGTTTGAAGTGGCGAAAGCGGTGGCCGCCAGCCGCTGTTTTAACCTGACGGTCGTCACCAACGACTTTTCCATCAGCCACTACCTGATGGATATGCCGCATATCACGCTCTATCACACCGGCGGCCTGGTGGACCAGCGCAACCGCTCAAGCATTGGAAAAAGCGCCGCCAGCTTTCTTCGCACCATTAATATTGACGTGGCGTTTCTGAGCTCCTCTTCGTGGGATACCGAACGCGGGATGTCAACGCCGAGCGAAGGGAAAGCCTCGGTCAAGGAGGCGGTGCTCACCGTTTCCCGGCGTCGGGTACTGGTCTGCGATAGCAGTAAATTTGGCAAATACGGCATGTTCCATATCTGCGGGCTGGAGCAATTGACCGATATTGTTTCTGATAACCGGCTACCGGAGGATGCGCAACACACTATTGCCAGCCAGGGGGTGAAGCTGCATCTGGTAGATAGCCGGGAGGGAGCGCATCATGCTGAAGCTCGCGGCTAACCTCGATTGGCTATTTACCGATTTACCGATAGCGGCACGTTTCCAGGCGGCAAAAGCGGCCGGTTTTCACGGCATTGAAGGGCTATTTCTCTGGCAACACCCGCTGGAACAGCTGCAGGCGGCACAGCGGCAAACGTCTCTACCGTTGGTGCTGATGAACGCTCCGGCAGGCAACTGGTCTCAGGGTGAACGCGGGCTGGCAGCGCTACCCGGGCGCGAAGAGGAGTTTCACCGCAGTCTGGAGCGGGCTCGTCATTATGCCACGGCGCTGGGCTGCCGCCGGGTTCACGTTATGGCGGGCTTGCGCTGCGACGCTCTGACGCATCAGGCCCAGCTTGAGCTCTTGCGCAACAGGCTGCGTATCGCCTGCGATGTGCTGGCTGTTGCGGGAATAGACGTGCTGATTGAACCATTAAACTCGCAGGATATGCCCGGCTATTTTATTGATAGCTTTCCGCTGGCCGCAGCAATCATTGACCAGGTCGCCAGGAACAATATCGGTTTACAGTTTGATATTTATCACTGCCAGAAAATTCACGGCAACGTCGCCAAAAATATTGAACGCTACTTTACGCTTATCAAACATATTCAAATTGCTTCCGTTCCTTATCGCCATGAACCTGGGACCGGCGAATTAAATGAAGCATGGTTATTCGATTTTATTAAAAAAATGAACTACAAGGGCTGGATTGGTTGTGAATATCAACCCTCAACATCAGGCCCTGAATCATTACGCTGGATAACGCCTTACCTGGAATTTTAATCTCTCTGTACCGGAGGAAAATATGTCGGATACCGTTATTATCTCGCTGGCGCCCGTTGCCGCGGATTGCCCTCGAGTCATACCCGAAGAACTGGCGCAGGAAATACTCGCCAGCGTAGAATATGGCGCGGCGATTGTTCATCTGCACGTCCGTGATAAGCAGGGGCGTCTGACGCCGGACACCGTCGATTTTCAGGCCACAATCGACCCTGTGATGCGCCATTCAAACCTGATAATTCAGGCCTCTACCGGCGGCGTCTCTTCGCTGTCCATCGCCGAACGCTGCGCGCCCCTGGCCTGCTCAGGAGTGGAGATGGCGTCGCTTAACGTCGGCTCCGTTAACCTTGGCGATGCCGTTTACTTTAATCCCGGCCCGGACGTCGAATATTGTGCAAGACAAATCATCGCGCATAACATAATTCCCGAGTTTGAAGTTTTCGAAATTGGCATGATTAATAATATCCTGGCTCTGCAGGAAAATATCAAATTCAAAACCCCGATGCTGTTTAATATTGTACTGGGGCATCGCGGCACTACTCCCGCCACGATTGATACATTAATTGCCATGCGCAGCATGCTCCCCCGCGAGGCCTTATGGGGAATAACGCATTTTGGCAGAAAGAATTTCGATATTATCGCTGCCGCGGTCGCCATGGGCGCCAGCGAGGTTCGAATTGGCTTTGAGGATAGCTATTATTTAAGCGCGGAAGAAAAAGCCCAGAATAACTATCAGCAGGTCGCCAAACTCGCCACCCTGATTCGCAGCATGGATAAGAAAGTCGCCACGCCCGACATTGCGCGGCAAATGTTATCTATTCCCCCCCGGCAGCAATAACAACAGAAAGGACATTTCGCTATGACTATGACCACTGTTATTCACAAAACCGGTCTCGGCGTCAGCATCGCCGGCGCCGCCCTGGCGGCGGTTGGCGCGCTGATGCATTCACCCGCGCTCTGGCAGCCTGGGCTGGTGATGTTCACCGCCGGTTTTGCGGCGGGAGCAGGATACTGGCCGGGGTTACGCAGCTATCAGTTTACCTTGTGGATCATCGCCGGTTTCGTTGCCGCGATGACCTGGTCTACGGATCTGATCGTCTGGGGCGGCTTTAACATCACCCATAAATGGATCGTTTTCCTGGTCATCCAGGCCACTATGTTCAGCATGGGCACCAAGCTGACGATCCAGGATTTTATCGATGTCGCCAAAATGCCGTGGGCGGTGTTTATCGGTACCTTCTGCCATTTTGTCATTATGCCCCTGCTCGGCCTGACCATTACCCTGGTCTTCAACTTTCCGCCGGAAGTCGCGGTGGGCATCCTGCTGATTGGCGCGTGTCCCAGCGGCCTCTCTTCGACGGTGATGGTTTACATCGCCAACGCTAACCTGGCGCTGGCGGTATCGATAGCGGCAGTATCAACCCTGGCGGCCACGGTGATGACGCCGCTGTGGGTTAACCTGCTGGCGGGCTCGATGATCGATATTCAGCTGACCGCAATGGTGATGGACGTGGTGAAAATCGTGCTCATCCCGATCGGCGCGGCGATCTTACACGACTACCTGAAAACCTACGCCAGTATACGCGGCCGCCGTATTGTGCAGGGACTGGCCGGGCTCGGCGCCCTGTGGCTGCTGTATATGAGCGCCGGAGGCTGGAACACGCTGTTCGCCAGCGCCGGCGCCGAAGCGCAAATGTACGCCGTGGTTGTCAACTTCGTGGCTGGCGGTCTCGTCTGGGCGCTGTTTTACAACTGGCTGTATGGTCGCGTTGAAGGTATTAAGAAAATCATGCCGACTATCTCGATGATAGGGATTATTTTCTTCACGACCACCGCCGCCGCTGCGGGACGCGACAACCTGGTGCAGGTCGGCTTCCTGCTCTGTTTCGCCATGCTGATGCATAACCTCGGCGGTTTCCTGATTGGCTATCTGATGAGTCGCTGGATCTTTCGCATGGACGTACAGTCCGCCCGTACCGTGGCCTTTGAAGTCGGACTGCAAAACGGCGGAATGGCGTCGGGGCTTGCCGCCGCGATGGGCAAGCTGGCAACAGTGGGCCTTGCTTCCGCGGTGATGACTCCGCTTGGCAACGTCAGCGGCTCGCTGCTGGCGAACTACTGGCGCAAAAAGGACGCCCGACAGGCGCAGGCCGCCGCGAACAACCCCGCTCAAACCGTTTCTGAACATCTTTCAAAAGGATAATCACCATGACGACTCTCACTCTGGAACAGGCTTTACGCGCCGTAGCGTTCGCGCTTGACCTCGCTGACTCCTGCTATGCAAAGCGCCCGCTAAGCGTAGCGGTGTGCGACGCCAGCGGGGAGCTGCTCAGCTTCGCGCGGATGGACAATGCCAAATTGTTAACCATTGAACTTACCCAGCGCAAGGCGCATACCAGCAGTCGCCTCGGCTGTACCACGCAGGCATTTTTACAGCGCCTGCAAAAAGAGCAGCTGGACATCAGTTACTTTGCCGATCCGCATTTTACCGCCCTGCCCGGCGGGGTCCCGCTTCTGTACGACGGTAAATGTCTCGGCGCCGTCGCGGTAGGCGGGCTATCGGCACAGGAAGATCACGACGCGGCGCTGGCCGTCGCAGAAAATTTGCTTAAGGAGATAGCCCAATGAAAAAGATCGCTATGCTGCACACCAGTTCAGCGACGCTCGCGATGATGCAGCAGCTGATTGCCGATATCATGCCGGAAGTGGAAGTCATGCATCTGGTGGAAGAATCCATGATCAAGCAGGTAATGAAGGCCGGAGGGGTAACGCCGAATATTGCCGCCCGCATCGCCGACTACGTGCATATTGCCGAAAAAGCGGACTGCGATATTTTCATTACCGCCTGCTCTTCTATTGGCACGGCGGTGGAACAGTGCCAGTTTCTGACGCCGCTTCAGCTCGCCCGTATTGACAGCGCGATGGTCGAAGAAGCGATTGAAAAAGGCGAGCGTATCGCCGTGCTGGCAACCGTAGCGACCACGCTAAAGCCGACGCTGGATTACGTCCAGCGCAAAGTACAGGAGAGCGGTAAGCCGCGCGCCATTACCCCCATATTAATGGAAGAGGCTTTTCACGCACTGCTGGCAGGCGATATGGATACCCATGACCGAATCGTCAGTGAAGGGCTACAAAGCGCGTTTAGCCAGGCGGATGTAGTGATGCTGGCGCAAGCCTCGATGGCCCGGGTATTACAGCAGCTCCCTGCCCCGCCGGTACCGGTCATGACCTCACCAGAAAGCGGGATTCGCTGGCTGAAAGCGCTGGCGGAAAGCTGAGTTACGGGCAAAAAAAAGGCCATCATCAGATGGCCAACCATGTCGAAACTGGACCAGCCCTTGACCATGCAGAAAGTCAGGGCTGTTTTTTTACTTATTACTTAATGACGGTTTTCAGCGCTTCGCCGATATCGGCCAGGCTGCGAACGGTTTTCACGCCAGCGGCTTCCAGAGCGGCGAATTTTTCATCCGCCGTCCCTTTACCACCCGCAATGATGGCACCCGCGTGCCCCATACGTTTGCCTTTCGGCGCGGTCACGCCGGCGATGTAGCCGACAACCGGTTTGGTCACATGATCTTTGATGTAAGCGGCCGCTTCTTCTTCCGCGCTACCGCCGATCTCACCGATCATCACAATCGCTTCGGTCTGCGGATCTTCCTGGAACAGTTTCAGGATATCGATGAAGTTGGATCCCGGAATCGGGTCGCCGCCGATGCCCACGCAGGTGGACTGACCAAAGCCGTAGTCGGTGGTCTGCTTAACCGCTTCATAGGTCAGGGTACCGGAACGGGAAACGATGCCCACTTTACCCGGCTGGTGAATGTGGCCCGGCATGATGCCGATTTTGCATTCGCCCGGAGTGATCACGCCCGGGCAATTCGGCCCGATCATGCGCACGCCCGCTTCGTCGAGCTTCACTTTCACGGTCAGCATATCCAGCGTCGGGATACCTTCGGTGATGGTGATAATCAGCTTAATGCCAGCATCGATAGCTTCCAGAATAGAATCTTTGCAGAACGGCGCCGGAACGTAGATGACGGATGCGGTTGCGCCGGTGGCTTCGACCGCTTCGCGAACGGTATTGAATACCGGCAAGCCCAGATGCGTGGTGCCGCCTTTGCCCGGGGTGACGCCGCCGACCATTTGCGTACCGTAAGCGATGGCTTGTTCAGAGTGGAATGTGCCCTGGCTACCGGTGAAACCCTGGCAGATAACCTTGGTGTCTTTATTGATTAAAACGGACATTATTTCCCCTCCACTGCGGCAACAACCTGCTGAGCTGCATCCGTCAGACTTTTCGCTGCAATAATATTCAGGCCGCTGTCAGCCAGTTTCTTCGCGCCCAGTTCGGCGTTGTTACCTTCCAGACGTACGACTACCGGTACGTTAACGCCCACTTCGGCAACCGCGCCGATGATGCCGTCGGCAATCAGGTCGCAGCGTACAATACCGCCGAAGATGTTAACCAGAACCGCTTTTACGTTGTCATCAGAGAGGATGATTTTGAACGCTTCAGTAACGCGCTCTTTGGTTGCGCCGCCGCCAACGTCAAGGAAGTTAGCCGGTTCGCCGCCGTGCAGCTTAACGATGTCCATGGTGCCCATCGCCAGGCCCGCGCCGTTAACCATGCAACCAATGTTGCCGTCCAGCGCGACGTAGTTCAGTTCCCACTGCGCAGCCTGCGCTTCGCGCGGATCTTCCTGCGACTGGTCGCGCATTTCGCGCAGATCCGGCTGGCGGAACAGCGCGTTGCCGTCAGCGCCCAGCTTGCCGTCGAGGCAGATCAGATCGCCCTGTTTGGTGATAACCAGCGGGTTGATCTCGATCAGCGCCAGGTCGCGCTCAAGGAAAATGGTCGCCAGGCCCATGAAAATTTTAGTGAACTGCTGAACCTGTTTACCTTCCAGACCCAGTTTAAACGCCAGTTCACGACCCTGGTAAGGCATCGGGCCCGCCAGCGGATCGAGGGCGATCTTATGGATCAGATGCGGAGTCTCTTCCGCCACTTTTTCGATTTCCACGCCGCCTTCGGTGGAGGCCATGAAGACCACGCGACGGGAGCTGCGGTCAACTACCGCGCCCAGGTATAGCTCTTTATCGATATCGGTCGCGGCTTCAACCAGAATCTGGTTAACCGGCTGGCCGTTCGCATCTGTTTGATAGGTGACGAGGCGTTTGCCCAGCCAGTGCTCAGCAAATGCGCGAATGTCTTCTTTGCTTTTTACTACCTTCACACCGCCCGCTTTACCGCGGCCACCAGCGTGAACCTGACATTTCACTACCCACGGACCCGCGCCGATTTTAGAAGCGGCTTCTTCTGCTTCACGCGGAGTAGTACAGGCATAACCCACCGGCGCCGGTAAGCCATAGCGGGCAAAAAGTTGTTTTGCCTGATATTCATGTAAGTTCATGTGTTCAGTCCATCCTTCAGGGAATAATTATCTTTAAACCTGTAGGCCTGATAACGGCGCCAGGGCGCGTTATCCGGCCTACGGTAGGTAATACTCTTGCTGACTACACGTCCAGCAGCAGACGAGTCGGGTCTTCCAGCAGCTCTTTAATCGCTACCAGGTAGCCTACCGATTCACGTCCGTCGATCAGACGGTGGTCGTAGGAGAGCGCCAGGTACATCATCGGCAGAATTTCTACCTTACCATTCACCGCCATCGGGCGATCTTTAATGGCATGCATACCCAGAATCGCGCTCTGCGGCGGGTTGATGATCGGCGTGGACATCAGTGAACCGAATACGCCGCCGTTGGTAATGGTGAAGTTACCGCCGGTCAGATCGTCTACGGTCAGCTTGCCGTCGCGGCCTTTTACTGCCAGCTCTTTAATTTTCTTCTCGATATCCGCCATGCCCAGCAGGTCGACATCGCGCAGAACCGGCGTTACCAGGCCGCGCGGCGTAGAGACCGCCATGCTGACGTCGAAGTAGTTGTGGTACACCACGTCATCGCCATCGATAGAGGCGTTCACTTCCGGGTAGCGCTTCAGCGCTTCCACTACCGCCTTCACGTAGAAGGACATAAAGCCCAGACGGATACCGTGACGTTTTTCAAACGCTTCGCCGTACTGCTTACGCAGATCCATAATTGGCTTCATGTTGACTTCGTTGAAGGTCGTCAGCATGGCGGTAGAATTTTTCGCTTCCAGCAGACGCTCGGCAACGCGCTTGCGCAGACGGGTCATCGGCACGCGTTTTTCAGAGCGATTGCCCAGCTGTGGAGCCGGAGCAGCGGCTGGCGCTGCGGCCGGGGCCTCCGCCTTCGCTGGCGATTTCGCCAGGTGTTTCTCAACGTCTTCGCGGGTCAGACGGCCGCCAACGCCGGTGCCTTTAATGGCTGCCGCGTCGAGACTGTGTTCCGCCAGCAGACGGCGGATTGCCGGGCTCAGCGCATCGTTATTTTGCTCTTCCAGAGAAGCCTGCTGACGCTGGGCCGGAGTCGACTCTTTAGCATCAGCTTTCGCACCGGACTCTTTGCCCGCGCTGTTACCTTCGCGCAGGCGGCCGAGGATCTGACGGGAAAGCACGGTGGCGCCTTCGTCTTCAATCACCGCGTCCAGAATGCCATCCGCTGAAGCCGGTACTTCCAGTACCACTTTGTCAGTTTCGATTTCTACCAGCACTTCGTCACGAACAACCGCATCGCCCGGTTTTTTATGCCAGGTGGCAACCGTTGCGTCAGCTACGGACTCAGGCAGGTCGGGAACCAGAATATCTACGCTACTCATTATGTATCCTTTAATTAATCGACGTTCAGCGCGTCATTGACCAGATCTTGTTGCTGTTTCTGGTGAACGGACAGGTATCCTACCGCCGGAGAGGCGGAGGCCGGGCGGCCTGCATAACGCAGAGAGGCCCCAAACGGAATCACTTCACGGAAGTGATGCTGGCTGCAGTACCACGCGCCCTGGTTGAGCGGTTCTTCCTGGCACCAGACAAAATCATGCACGTGCGCATAAGGCTTCAGCGCTTCCTGTACCGCCTGATGCGGGAACGGATAGAGCTGCTCTATGCGAACGATAGCGACATCTTTTTGCTCGTTTTTACGACGCTGTTCCAGCAGGTCGTAGTAAACCTTACCAGAGCACAGCACAACCCGCTTCACTGCTTTCGGATCGAGCTGGTCGATTTCACCGATCGCTGGCTGGAAAGTGCCGTTAGCCAGTTCGTCCATGCTTGATACCGCCAGCGGGTGACGCAGCAGCGATTTCGGCGACATCACGATCAGCGGACGACGCATGCCGCGCAGCGCCTGGCGACGAAGCATATGGTAAACCTGCGCCGGGGTGGACGGTACGCAAACCTGCATATTCTGCTCAGCGCAGAGCTGCAGATAGCGCTCCAGACGCGCGGAGGAGTGCTCCGGGCCCTGGCCTTCGTAGCCGTGCGGCAGCAGCATCACCAGGCCGCACATACGGCCCCATTTCTGCTCGCCGGAGCTGATGAACTGGTCGATGACCACCTGCGCGCCGTTGGCGAAGTCGCCGAACTGCGCTTCCCAGATGGTCAGGGTGCGCGGCTCAGCGGTGGCGTAGCCGTATTCAAACGCCAGCACTGCTTCTTCCGACAGCACGGAGTCCCAGACTTTAAAATGGCCCTGGCCGTTGTGCACGTGCTGCAGCGGCGTATAGGTTGAGCCATTTTTCTGGTTGTGAATCACCGCATGGCGGTGGAAGAAGGTTCCGCGCCCGGAGTCTTCGCCGGACAGACGCACCGAAATGCCTTCATCGACCAGCGTGGCGTAGGCGAGGTTTTCCGCGCCGCCCCAGTCAAACATCTTCTCGCCGGCGGCCATAAGCTGACGATCGCCGTAGATTTTCGCCACGCGCGACTGCATTTCAACGGCTTCCGGCACCGTACTGATGCGTTTTGCCAGCTCCTGCAGACGCTTAGGTTCAACTTTGTCCGGATAGCTCTCATCCCACTCGTGGTTGAGGTACGGAGACCAGGTAAAGGAGTGCATATTCATCGGACGCCACTCCTTCACCACGCATTCGCCGGCATCCAGCGCGTCGCGGTAGAGGTTAACCTGCTCAGTGGCGTCTTCCAGCGTCGCGACGTTATCCGCTTCCAGCTTGTCAGCGTAGATTTTGCGCGGGGTCGGATGCTTTTTGATTTTCTGATACATCAGCGGCTGGGTTGCGCTCGGCTCGTCGGCTTCGTTGTGGCCGTGACGGCGGTAGCACACCAGGTCGATGAAGACATCGCGTTTAAAGGTGTTACGGAAGTCCAGCGCCAGGCGAGTCACGAAAGCGACCGCTTCCGGATCATCGGCATTCACGTGGAAAATAGGCGCCTGGACCATTTTACCAATATCGGTACAGTACGGGGTAGAACGCGCATCCAGCGGGTTGGAAGTGGTGAAACCCACCTGGTTGTTGATAACGATGCGTACGGTACCGCCGACTTCGTAACCGCGCGCTTTGGACATATTCAGGGTTTCCTGAACCACGCCCTGGCCGGTTACCGCGGCGTCGCCGTGAATGGTGATCGGCAGAACTTTGTTGCTGCTCGGTTCGTCGAGACGATCGAGACGAGCGCGGACGGAGCCGATAACCACCGGGCTGACGATTTCCAGATGCGACGGGTTAAACGCCAGCGCCAGGTGCACCAGGCCGCCTTCGGTTTCCATATCGGAAGAGAAGCCCATGTGGTACTTCACGTCACCGGTGCCGAGGTGTTCTTTATGTTTACCGGCGAACTCGTCGAACAGGTCCTGCGGTTTTTTACCCAGCACGTTGACCAGCACGTTCAGACGTCCGCGGTGCGCCATACCCAGCACCACTTCGCGGGTGCCGCTCTTACCCGCGTGGCGGATAATCTCTTTCAGCATCGGGATCAGCGCGTCGCCGCCTTCCAGCGAGAAGCGTTTAGCGCCCGGGAATTTCGCGCCGAGGTAGCGCTCCAGGCCTTCCGCCGCGGTCAATTCGCTGAGGAAGCGTTTTTTCTCTTCGGCGCTAAAGTTCGCTTTGCCTGCTACCGACTCAATGCGCTGCTGGATCCAGCGTTTTTCTTCGGTGGAGGTAATATGCATATATTCCGCGCCGATGGAGCCGCAGTAGGTCTGCTTAAGGGCGGAGATCAGATCGCCCAGCTTCATCGTATCTTTGCCGATGGCGAAAGAACCTACGTTATAGATCTCCTGGAAATCGGCCTCGGTCAGATCGTGGTAAGCCGGATCGAGATCCGCCACTCTCTCTTGCTGCCACAGTCCCAGCGGATCGAGATTCGCATGCTGGTGACCACGGAAGCGGTATGCGTTGATGAGCTGCAGGACTTTAACCTGCTTCACATTGGTGTCAGGGTCGGAAATCGAAGAAGTGTAACGCGAGGCATCCTTCGCCAGGCGGCGGAAATAATCACGCGTTTTGGAATGAAATTGATCCGGTTTGACTCCGGTGCCAGGTAACTGCTGGAACATAGAACGCCAGTTGGCGTCAACAGAGTCAGGATCGGTTAAGA
Source organism: Klebsiella sp. S69 (assembly GCF_016516145.1). Taxonomy (NCBI): domain Bacteria; kingdom Pseudomonadati; phylum Pseudomonadota; class Gammaproteobacteria; order Enterobacterales; family Enterobacteriaceae; genus Klebsiella; species Klebsiella sp. S69. The sequence goes on from NZ_JACVUU010000009.1 coordinate 15,600, forward strand.
AGTCTTCATAGAGCTGTTCTATCCAGCTCTGGTTCGAACCAGAGAGGTAAGAAGAGTCCAGCCAGGCTTTCATTGCGCCGTTCTGCATCGTGATCCCTTAAGCATTTATATGCTTATTTCGCCGTAGAAACTACCACGCACAGAAGTTGTACGTGCCGGGGTTCACTTGTTGCGGAGGAGTTGTGGTTTCGTCCGCTAAGGAACCTTTAAAAACTGCCATTAATCTTCGGCGTTCAGGCTGCGGTTGCGTTAGCTGCCTTCACTTACCCCGGTCACATAGTTCACTATGCTCCCGGGGATGCGTTCAGTTGCCGCCTTACCTCGCTCTGAACGCCTTGATTACTGGTACATATTTGGCGGTTTTTAAAGATTTCCTGCTATATCCCCCGGCGGCGCGAACGCTTGCCGGGGCTACTGTTTCGGATTGCCCGGATACGCGGTAGCGCCATCCGGGACAGACCGGGTTACTTACGCACTGCGCTGCAGCAGCATCGACTTAATATGGCCGATGGCGCGCGTCGGGTTCAGCCCCTTAGGACACACACTGACGCAGTTCATAATGCTGTGACAGCGGAATACGCTGAAAGCATCGCTCAGCCCTTCGAGTCGATCGCTGGTTTCGGTATCGCGGCTGTCGATCAGGAAGCGATACGCGGCCAGCAGGCCAGCCGGGCCGATAAACTTGTCCGGGTTCCACCAGAACGACGGGCAAGAAGTCGAACAACATGCGCAGAGAATACACTCGTACAAACCATCGAGTTTCTCACGCTGCTCTGGCGTCTGCAGATGCTCACGAGCCGGAGGATTTTGCCCATTATTCAATAAGTAAGGCTTAATCTTCTCATATTGTGCATAGAATTGCCCCATGTCTACCACCAAATCACGGATAACCGGTAATCCTGGCAGCGGACGGATAACAATTTTCTTACCCGGCTGATTCAGCGCGGAGATCGGCGTGATGCACGCCAGACCATTTTTACCGTTCATGTTCAGACCGTCGGAACCGCATACCCCTTCACGACAGGAGCGACGGAACGACAGCGACGGATCTTTCTCTTTCAGCTGGATTAACGCATCCAGCAGCATCATGTCACGACCCTCTTCCGCTTCCAGGGTGTAATCCTGCATGCGCGGAGCATCGTCTACGTCCGGGTTATAACGATAAACTGAAAACTCGAGTTTCATATTCCTGTCTCCGCATTAATAAGTACGAATCTTCGGCGGGAATGCCGGACGCAGTTTCGGTTCCATATTGACGCTACGACGCGTCATGGATTCCGACTCTGGCAGATACAGGGAATGGCACAGCCAGTTTTCATCATCACGATCCGGGAAGTCGAAGCGGCTATGCGCGCCGCGGCTTTCGGTACGATAATTTGCAGACATTGCGGTGGCGTAAGCGGTTTCCATCAGGTTATCCAGCTCCAGGCACTCAACGCGCTGGGTGTTGAACTCGCTGGAAGTATCATCCAGACGGGCGTTTTTCAGGCGCTCGCGGATGGCTTTCAGCTGCTCAAGGCCCTTCGCCATCGCATCCCCTTCGCGGAATACCGAGAAGTTATGCTGCATACACTCTTGCAGCGCTTTGCGGATTTCGACCGGATCTTCGCCATTCCGGTTGCCGTTCCAGCGGTTCAGACGTTCCAGAGAAGCGTCGATCTCGTCATCCGTCGCATCGCGCAGTACGCCCTGCTCGGCGATAGACTCTTGCAGATGCAGACCTACCGCGCGGCCAAAGACCACCAGGTCAAGCAGCGAGTTGCCGCCCAGACGGTTTGCGCCGTGTACCGATACGCAGGCGATTTCGCCTACCGCAAACAGCCCCGGAATCACCACGTCTTCGCCCTGCTCGTTGACGGTCAGCGCCTGGCCGCTCACTTTGGTCGGAATACCGCCCATCATATAGTGGCAGGTTGGAATGACCGGAATCGGCTCTTTCACCGGGTCGACGTGGGCAAAGGTACGGGAGAGTTCCAGGATACCCGGCAGGCGGGACTCAAGCACTTCTTTACCGAGGTGATCGAGTTTCAGCTTGGCGTGCGGGCCCCACGGACCGTCGCAGCCGCGACCTTCACGGATTTCGATCATGATGGAACGCGCCACTACGTCGCGACCCGCCAGGTCTTTCGCGTTCGGCGCATAACGCTCCATAAAGCGCTCGCCGTGTTTATTCAGCAGATAGCCGCCTTCGCCGCGGCAGCCTTCGGTCACCAGAACCCCCGCCCCGGCAATACCGGTCGGGTGGAACTGCCACATCTCCATATCCTGTACCGGAACGCCGGCGCGGATCGCCATGCCAACGCCGTCGCCGGTATTGATATGCGCATTGGTGGTGGACTGATAAATACGGCCGGCGCCGCCGGTCGCCAGCACGGTGGCGCGGGCTTTGAAGTAAACCACTTCACCGGTCTCGATGCACAGGGCGGTACAGCCGACCACCGCGCCATCGGCGTTTTTCACCAGATCCAGCGCGTACCACTCGGAGAAAATCGTGGTGTGATTTTTCAGGTTCTGCTGATAGAGAGTATGTAGCAGGGCGTGACCGGTACGGTCAGCCGCCGCAGCGGTACGTGCCGCCTGCTCGCCGCCGAAGTTTTTCGACTGGCCGCCGAACGGGCGCTGATAAATCGTGCCATTATCGAGACGCGAGAACGGCAGCCCCATATGGTCCAGCTCCAGAATCGCTTCCGGGCCGGTTTTACACATATATTCGATGGCATCCTGATCGCCAATGTAGTCCGACCCCTTAACGGTGTCGTACATGTGCCATTCCCAGTTATCTTCATGGGTATTACCGAGCGCGACGGTGATACCGCCCTGTGCGGAAACGGTATGGGAACGGGTCGGGAAAACTTTGGAGAGCAGCGCACAGCTTTGGCCGCTCTGGGAAATCTGCAGCGCCGCGCGCATACCTGCGCCACCGGCACCAATCACAACTGCATCAAATTCTCTGACAGGCAATTTCATTACACACCCCACACCACAACAAATCCATAAAGAACGTAAGCCACCAGCGCAACAACGATCAGCAGTTGCAGAATTAAGCGCACGGCCAGTGGTTTAACGTAGTCCGTTAACACCTGCCACATGCCGATCCAGGCGTGGATCAGAATGGAAACGAGAGCCAGCAGGGTGAAGACTTTAGTGAACGCGGAGGAGAAAAAGCCCGTCCAGACTTCCCATGAAATTTCACCTGTGGTGGCAAAGAAGCCAACCATATAGATGATGTAGAGGGTCAGAACGATAGCGGTAGCACGGACCAGAATAAAGTCATGTACGCCGTTGCGTCCTAGTGCTGAGGCGTTGCTTACCATACGAGGACTCCTGCGAGAAGTGAAAGCACGACAGTAATAACAAAAGAAATTTTGGCGGAGCGTGTCCCTGATTCGAGAGTTTCTGCAAGATAGCCAAAATCCATCAGCAGATGGCGGATACCGACCACCGCGTGATACGCCAGCGCGGTCAGGATGCCCCACATGATGAATTTCACAAAGAAGCTATCCATAATGGATGCCGCTGTGAGGAAACCTTCGGGAGAGGAAAGGCTGGTGCCCAGCAGCCAAAGCAGAATCCCGATCGCCACGAAGGTGATCACTCCGGATACGCGATGGAGAATGGACGCTATCGCCGTGATTGGGAACCGGATCGTTTGCAGATCCAGATTGACAGGTCTTTGTTTTTTCACATTTCTTACCATGAATAACGCCCACATGCTGTTCTTATTGTTTCCTTCCTCCGGTCTGCTTGCGGGTCAGACAGCGTCCTTATCTATAACTAAAAGTCATGTTAAAACGCCTTTCCAGGAGTTAAAGCGTGACAAAATAACGCTGGGTGGCTCGGGATTGCAGGGTGTTCCGGAGACCTGGCGGCAGTATAGGCCGTTCACAAAATCATTACAATTAACCTACATATAGTTTGTCGGGTTTTCTCCCGAACAGTGATCTATGTCACGATAACAACATATTTTTAATTTTTAATCATCTGATTTGACAAATATTAAACATTATTGTTACAACCATTACCAGATAAATGCAATAATACGCAAAAGTTATGGGGTCACTCTTTTACCTGAGAATAAGTTATGCAACAGTGAGAGAGTATTGACCGATGTAATCAGGACAGTTATTAGTGGTATATAGTTTTATAATATTCGGGCTGCTAAAACGCTGATTTGCTGCTGTTTCATCGTAGGCTGAAGACGTACCATCAAGCGCCCTTGCTCTGTACCCTGCCCCTTTCGCGACGCAGAGCGATGTGCAACATAACAAACTGGTAACGTCATCTGCTACGGGCCGAATGCAAATCCACCACCCCGGCAGTCTTAAGCAATAAAGGCGCTAAGGAGACCATAAATGTCTGATGCTAAAGCAAAAATCACCCTGGGTGGTGATACTGCTATTGAACTGGATGTGCTAAAGGGCACTCTCGGTCAGGATGTTATTGATATTCGTAGTCTTGGTTCAAAAGGTGTATTTACTTTTGACCCTGGTTTCACCTCAACCGCATCCTGCGAATCTAAAATCACCTTTATCGACGGTGATGAAGGTATCCTGCTGCACCGCGGTTTCCCGATCGATCAGTTAGCAACCGACTCTAACTATCTGGAAGTATGCTACATCCTGTTAAACGGTGAGAAACCGACCCAGGCACAGTACGACGAATTTAAAACCATCGTGACGCGCCACACCATGATTCACGAGCAGATCACTCGTCTGTTCCACGCGTTCCGCCGCGATTCTCATCCGATGGCCGTCATGTGCGGTATTACCGGCGCGCTGGCTGCGTTCTATCACGATTCGCTGGATGTAAATAACCCACGCCACCGCGATATCGCCGCATTCCGTCTGCTCTCCAAGATGCCGACGATGGCGGCAATGTGTTACAAATATTCCATCGGCCAGCCTTTCGTTTATCCGCGCAACGACCTCTCCTACGCGGGTAACTTCCTGAATATGATGTTCTCCACGCCGTGTGAAAAATATGAAGTGAACCCGATTCTGGAACGCGCAATGGACCGTATTCTGATCCTGCACGCCGACCACGAACAGAACGCTTCCACCTCCACCGTGCGGACTGCCGGCTCTTCCGGCGCGAACCCGTTTGCCTGCATCGCTGCGGGCATTGCTTCCCTGTGGGGACCGGCACACGGCGGCGCCAACGAAGCGGCGCTGAAGATGCTCGAAGAGATCAGCTCCGTTGAACACATTCCGGAATTCGTCCGTCGCGCGAAAGACAAAAACGACTCTTTCCGCCTGATGGGCTTTGGCCACCGCGTGTACAAAAATTACGACCCGCGCGCCACCGTTATGCGTGAGACCTGCCACGAAGTGCTGAAAGAGCTCGGTACCAAAGACGATCTGCTGGAAGTGGCCATGGAGCTTGAGCACATCGCGCTCAACGACCCGTACTTCATCGAGAAGAAACTCTACCCGAACGTCGATTTCTACTCCGGTATCATCCTCAAAGCGATGGGCATTCCGTCTTCGATGTTTACCGTTATCTTCGCGATGGCGCGTACCGTGGGCTGGATTGCGCACTGGAACGAAATGCACAGCGATGGCATGAAAATCGCCCGCCCGCGTCAGCTCTATACCGGCTACGAAAAACGCGACTTCAAGAACGATATCGCTCGCTAAGTCAGCTTTCGCAGCGACAAAAAACGCGCCTGAAGGCGCGTTTTTTTATTGCTGGCATCCGGGGCACCAGTAAAACGGCCGCGACGAGAGCATGGTCCTCTCGATAATCCCGCCGCAGCGCTCGCAGACCTCACCCTGGCGATGAAAAACCTTAAAGCGAAACAGCGCGCCGTGGTGCTTATTGTCGTCCACCAGACCGCGCGTGTTATAGGACAAACGCGGGATCTCCAGCAGCGCATGGGCCAGCGCATCGAGCTGCTTTTCATCCAGTTCAGAGGCTTTGTGACGACCGGTTAGCCCAACCTGCCAGAGGATCTCCACGCGCAGATAGTTGCCCAATCCGGCAAGAAACGCCTGATCCAGCAGCAGTCCGGAGAACTGGCGGTTGCGGAATTTCGCCGACAGCAGCCGCTCTTTAACCTGTTCAACGCTAAGGCTCATATCGAGCACATCCGGTCCGACCCGCAACAAAAATGGATGTTGGGCGAGCTGCTCAGGCGTCAGCATTTCAATATCGGAGGCGCTGTAGAGCAAAATCGCTCTACGCGCCGTCTGCAGCCGAACGCGCAACACGCGCGTGGTTTCTGGCTGCGCCCCCGCATCCACCACTCGCCAGACGCCATACAGCTGATTGTGGCTATACAGCGTTAATCCGCCGGAGAAATGGGTCAACAGCGCCTTACCGCGTGTTTCAATGCGTGTTACTCGCTGGCCGACAAGCTGGGATTGATAATGTTGTAACTGCGGGAAGGCGAACCACGCCTCAGTCAGGGGTTCGCCTTTAATCGCCGCTTCCAGGCTATCCGCCGCACGGCGAATTTCCGGACCTTCCGGCATAATAATATCCTTGTGTTAATGCGTTGCGCCGCCGCCGATTTTCACGTCGCCATCCTGCTGCAGGGCAACGGCGATAGCCGTTTCCAGCGCCGCACGCACCGTCTCTACCGCCATACTGGCGGCACCGGGGTGAGCCGCAGCCTGCTCAGGCAAATACGGAATATGGATAAACCCGCCCTTCACTCCGCTGCTGTTACGCAGGCTATGCAGCAGACCGTACATCACGTGATTACAGACAAACGTCCCGGCCGTCTGCGATACCGACGCCGGGATCCCCTTGCTGCGCAGCGCGGCAACGATCGCTTTGATCGGCAGCGTGCTAAAGTACGCCGCCGGACCGTCAGCCACGATCGGCACGTCAATGGGCTGCAGACCTTTATTATCCGGGATCCGCGCATCATCGACGTTGATCGCTACCCGTTCAACGGTGATGTCGACGCGACCGCCCGCCTGACCAATCGCCAGGATCAGGCGCGGCTGCAGCTCATCCAGTGCGGCGTTCAGCGCCGTCAGGGCATCGCCGAAGACGCAGGGCAGCTGCCGCGCCACTACCGGTTGCCCGGCAATGATAGCGCCATCCAGCTGCTTTACCACTTCCCACGAAGGGTTAACCGCTTCGCCGCCGAACGGTTCAAAACCGGTAATCAATACGCCAGCCATCATCCCTCCTTACAGGAACATCAGGAAATAGAGCAAAAATACGTTCACGATAAGCAACATAATGCCGGTCGGCACCTGAGCTTTGATCACCGCGTTTTTGTCCGGCAGCTCCAGCAGCGCGGCCGGGACGATATTGAAGTTCGCCGCCATAGGCGTCATCAGCGTTCCACAGTAGCCGGAGAACATGCCAATTGCCGCCATCACCGCCGGGTTACCGCCGTGCTGCAGCACCAGAATCGGGATCCCGACCCCTGCCGTCACGATGGGGAAAGCGGCAAACGCGTTGCCCATCACCATCGTCAGCAGCGCCATACCAAGGGTATAGACGGCGACGGCGATAAACCGGCTGTCCACCGCCAGATAGTGCTGCGTCAGCCAGGAGATGCTGTTGCCGACGCCCGCGGCGGTAAACAGCAGCCCAAGAACCGCCAGAATTTGCGGCAAAATAAACGCCCAGCCCACAGAATCCAGCAGACGGCGAGCTTCCTGTAACGGCTGAACCGCCGTTTCATGGGTCATGCGGATAGCCATCACCAGACCAATCAACGTGCCCGCGGTCATTGAAAACAGCGTAATCAGCGTGGCGTGATTGCCCGGGCCAAAGATGGCGACCTGCAGCGAGGGCAAATTATTAAACAGCAGGACGCCGATCACCGTCACTACCGGGATCGCCAGCGCCGGGAAAAACAGCCGATTGCCGAGGCGCGCGGCGCTGGCGCTGCGTTCTTCCTGCGAGCGCTGGTGATAACGACCGAGACGCACGCCGCCAAATCCGGCGATCAGCGCCAGCACCACGACCACCACGCCAACGCCGATATTGACGAGGCGCTTGTCGCCGACCAGCGCATAGGTCCAGTCGCCGAACAGAAAGACCACGCCGTACAGACCCCAGAACAGACCGGTTGTCAGCCTGCGCGGATTAGCCTTATCGCGCCATGACATCACCGCCACCACCAGCAGAACGACGCCCGCCAGCCAGTACAGCCAGGTTTGCTGAAAATTCATGCGGCACCGCCTTTCGCCTGTCCGGCGTTAACCTTGTCCAGCTCGCGCTGGAGATGACGGTCGAGGCGCCACAGGCGGGCAGAGTGGATCAGGAAGGCGCATACCGCCGTTGGGATCCCCCACAGGGCAATATGCAGCGGCTCAGTCTGAATGCCCCCCGACTCCAGCATAAAGTTATGCATAAAGATAATCGCCCCGAAGGCAACGAAAATATCTTCGCCGAAGAACAGGCCCACGTTGTCGGTGGCCGCCGACATCGCGCGCAGGCGATAGCGGACATTTCCCGGCAAGGCGCCAAAGTTTTTTTCCGCCGCCCCTTCCGCCATCGGCGCCAGAAGCGGGCGCACCATCTGCGGATGACCGCCCAGGCTGGTAAGGCCCATCGCCGCGGTCACTTCACGCACGAAAAGATAGACGATTAGCAGACGACCAGCGGTGGCGCTGCGGATTTTCGCGATCCACGTCTGCGCGCGCTCTTTCAGACCGTGCCGCTCCAGCAGGCCAATCACCGCCAGCGGCAACAGAAGAATAAACGGCAGATTGCGGGTATTGAGAAATCCTTCACCCAGCTTCTCCAGAATGGTCGCGATCGGCATATGCGCCGTCAGACCCGTGATGATCCCGGAAACAATAACCACCAGCACCGGGTTAAAACGCAGAACAAATCCGACCACGATCGCGGCAATGCCGATCAGCGGCCAGAGAGATAATGACTCTCCCATAATTACATCCTGTATGTTGTTGTGAAGTGTTGTTTGTTGTTAATTTATTGATTAATAATATTATTTTTATTCTTCTGCTTCCGCGCTCACCTGAATGTTACGTCCGGCGAACGCCGCGCGCAGGCGACGCGCAAAATCCAGCGCATGCTCGCCGTCGCCGTGCAGACAAACGGTTTCCGCCACCACGTGCGCCCATTCGCCGGTGATGCTGCGTACCCGGCTGTGCTGCACCATTTCCAGAGTTTGCGCCAGCGACTGCTCTTCACTCTCGATCAATGCCCCAGGCTGGGTGCGCGGCACCAGGCTACCGTCCGCCAGATAGCCGCGGTCGGCGAAGACCTCCTGGCGGGTGGTCAGTTGATAACGCTGCCCGGCGCGAATCAGCTCGCTGCCCGCCAGGCCCACCAGCACCAGACCGGCGTCAACGTCATATACCGCTTTGGCGATAGCGTCAGCAAGCTGCGGATCTTTTGCCGCCTGGTTATAGAGCATGCCGTGCGGTTTGACGTGCTGTAGTTCGCCGCCCTGCGCGCGCACCAGCGCCGCCAGCGCGCCCACCTGATACAGCGTTTGCGCATAAACCGTCTCCGGCGGCAGCTGCATCGCCGTGCGGCCAAAATTTTCCCGGTCAGGAAAGCTGGGGTGCGCGCCCACCGCGACGCCATATTTCAGCGCTTCGCGCACGCACTGCAGCATCATCACCGCATCGCCCGCATGGAAACCGCAGGCGATATTGGCGGAAGAGACCAGCTGCAGTAGCGCGCTATCGTTGGCGCAGCCTTCGCCAAGGTCGGCGTTTAAATCAATCTTCATCGTTCAGTCTCCATGCCAGTTGTTCAAAATAACGTTGCCGGTCGGCGCGCGCCTTCAGCGCCTCCTCCAGAGAGCAGGGAACAAAGTGGATCGGCTGCCCCAGCGGGATTTGCGCCAGCTGATACATATCGGCCTCGATAATCGTCGCGATGCGCGGGTAACCGCCGGTGGTCTGGGCATCGTTCATCAGTACGATAGGTTGACCGTTATGCGGAACCTGCACCACGCCAGGCAGCAGACCGTGCGAAAGCATCTCGCGATCGGTCGTCCGCTTCAGCGGTTGCCCCTGCAGACGATAGCCCATGCGGTTGCTCTGCGGGCTAAGCTGCCACGGCGAGCGCCAGAAGGTGTCCTGCGACACGCTGTCAAACTCCTGATACTCGGGGCCGGGCAGCGCGCGGATGCGGTTGCCGATGGGCAGTTGCTTCACCCCGCGCGGCCCGCGGAACTGCTTATCCGATTTCCCCAGCTTCAGTCGGTCTCCATCCTGCAAACGTCGACCTTCCAGACCGCCAATACCCACTTTCAGATCGGTACTGCGCGAGCCCAGCACCTTCGGCACCGCGATGCCGCCCGCCACTGCCAGATAGCTGCGCACGCCGTGCTGTGGATTCTTGAGCACCAGACGCTGCCCGGCCTTGACCGCCGTCCGCCAGCCCACCCACACCGGCTCGCCGTCAAGCTTCGCCTCGCAGGCAGCGCCGGTGAGTGCGAACCAGCCGCTGCGTTCAAATTGAATATCCACCTGGCCCAGCGTGATCTCCAGCGCCGCGGCATTGGCCCCGTTGCCCACCAGCAGATTCGCGGTAACCAGCGCCGGTTTATCCATCGCACCGCAGCGGCTGATGCCCAGTTGACGCATACCTTCACGCCCGCCGTCCTGCACCGAGGTATACATCCCGGCACGGATGATTTTTAACATACGCCCTCCTTTTGCGGGACGAAACGCACTCTGTCGCCGGAGCGCAGCAGCACCGGCTCCTTGCGCTTCGGATCAAATAGCGCCAGCGGCGTTCGGCCCAGCAGTTGCCAACCTCCCGGCGTCGCCAGCGGATAAATCCCGGTCTGCGCTCCGCCGATCCCCACCGAACCCGCCGGCACCAGCAGACGCGGTTCCGCCCGCCGCGGCATCGCCAGGCGCTCTGGCAGGCCGCCGAAGTACGGGAACCCCGGCTGGAAGCCGAGGAACCACACCACGTACTCCACCGATGAATGCAGCTCCACCACCTGCTTTTCGCTCAGTCCGCTGTGGCGAGCCACTTCCCCCAAATCCGGACCGCCTTCGCCGCCGTAAACGACCGGCACCAGAATCTCCCGCGATTCCGGTTCGAGCGTATCGCACTCCTCCCACCAGATTTGCAGGCGCTCGATCGCGTCCCACGCCGTCTGCTGGGGATTTCGCAGTATCACGGTAATGTTGTTCATACCCGGAACGGCTTCCACCACCTCGGTATGACCAACCAGCCGTTGGGCTAATCGCCAGATCCGCTTCTGACTCTCCAGCGTCACCGGAGGTTCAAGCTCCAGTACGACTGCCGTTTCACCTAATAGATAACAACGCGCTCGCTGCACTTTTACCTCCGTTCATCAAGCCGGGTTCGGGATATCAATAAAGGTGACATCCAGCTCGGTATTTTCCGTCAGCCATTCGCTTAACGCGCGAATTCCGCCACGCTCGGTGGCATGATGTCCGGCGGCGTAAAAATGCAGCCCCTGCTCGCGCGCCGAATGGATGGTTTGCTCTGAAACTTCGCCGGTAATAAATGCATCAACGCCAAAGCGGGCTGCGCTGTCGATAAAGCTCTGGCCGCCGCCGGTACACCAAGCCACGCGGGCCACTTTGTCCGGCCCGGTGTCGCCGCACCACAGCGGTTTGCGCCCCAGCCGCGCTTCAATCCACGACGCCAGTTCCAGGCCCGAGACCGCCATCGACAGTTCGCCCCACGGCACCAGCGGTTCAATTTCGCCCATCACGTTAATGCCGAGCAGCGACGCCAGCTGGGCGTTATTGCCCAGCTCCGGATGGGCATCAAGCGGCAGATGCCAGCCGTAAAGGTTGATGTCGTTAGCCAGCAGCGTTTTGAGGCGGTTACGCTTCATGCCGCGAATAATCGGCGACTCGCCTTTCCAGAAGTAGCCGTGGTGGACGATGACCGCATCCGCCTCAAGACGGACGGCCTCATCAAGCAGCGCCTGGCTGGCGGTTACGCCGGTGACGATTTTCCGAACCGTCTCGCGACCTTCCACCTGGAGCCCATTGGGTGCGTAATCACTGATGGCCGCGCTATTGAGTTTTTCATTAATCAGTTGTTCCAGTTCACTATTTTTCATTGCCGTTCCACCAGGTCATCGTTTTATGCAGAGGAATAACATAACGGTATCCGCCCAATCAGTCGATAGTCCTGCCGCGTCGCCGTCAATTTTGCCCATTCACAAAATCCCGCAATTTGTCTACTCACCTCCTCGCGCATTCGTGTATATTTATGCACTATTACAGCATATTAAATAACCAGAAAGCCTATAAGGCCATGAATATCACTAGCGAGTAGCTATTCATGCAGAAAGATCGACTTTCATTTTTATGGCAGGACAAAGCATTTCATGAACACACAATCTTCACAGCCGCGGGCGATTTATTACGTCGTCGCGCTGCAAATCTGGGAATACTTCAGTTTTTACGGCATGCGCGCGCTGCTCATTCTTTATCTCACCAATCAGCTCAAGTATGACGATAATCATGCCTATGCGCTGTTTAGCGCCTACTGTTCTTTAGTCTACGTCACGCCGATTCTCGGCGGCTTCCTGGCCGATAAGCTGCTGGGCAACCGTATGGCGGTGATGCTCGGCGCGCTGCTGATGGCCATCGGCCATCTGGTGCTCGGCGCCAGCGAAATCGCCCCCACCTTTCTCTATCTGTCGCTGGCGATTATTGTCTGCGGCTACGGGCTGTTTAAATCCAACGTCAGCTGTCTGCTCGGTGAACTGTATGAACCCACAGACCCGCGTCGCGATGGCGGTTTTTCGCTGATGTACGCGGCGGGCAACGTCGGGTCTATCGTCGCGCCAATCGCCTGCGGCTACGTACAGCAAGAGTACAGCTGGGCGATGGGCTTCGCGCTGGCGGCCGTTGGCATGATTGCCGGGCTGGTGATTTTCCTCAGCGGCAATCACCATTTCCGCCACACCCGGGGCGTGAATCGCGAAGCGCTGCGGGCGCGGAGTGTTGTCTTACCGAACTGGGGCTGGCTGCTGGTTCTGCTGATCGCCGCGCCGCTGCTGATCACCGTGCTGTTCTGGCAGGAGTGGTCGGTGTACGCGCTGATTGTCGCGACGGTGATTGGTCTGGCGGTACTGGCGCGGATCTACCTGCGGGCAGAGACCGCCAGGCAGCGTAAAGAGCTGCGCCTGATTATGGTGCTCACCTGCTTCAGCCTGCTGTTCTGGGCCTTTGCGCAGCAGGGCGGCAGCTCCATCAGCCTGTACATCGACCGTTTTGTTAACCGTCATTTTATGGGCTATGAGATTCCGACCGCGATGTTCCAGTCGGTCAATGCCTTTGCGGTGATGCTCTGCGGGGTGGTTCTGGCGTGGCTGGTGAAAGAAAACATCAACGGCAACCGTACCGTGCGCATCTGGGGTAAGTTCGCGCTGGGCCTTGGCCTGATGAGCGCCGGGTTCTGCATCCTGACCCTTAGCGCACGTTGGTCAGCCGCCTATGGGCACTCCTCAATGCCGCTGATGGTGCTGGGCCTGGCGGTGATGGGGTTTGCCGAACTGTTTATCGACCCGGTGGCGATGTCGCAGATTACCCGTATCGAGATCCCCGGCGTGACCGGCGTGCTGACCGGCATATATATGCTGCTCTCCGGCGCTATCGCCAACTATCTGGCTGGGGTCATTGCCGATCAAACCTCGCAGGGATCGTTCGACGCCGCCGGAGCCATCAACTATTCAATTAATGCCTACATTGAGGTGTTCAGCCAGATAACCTGGGGCTCGCTGGCCTGCGTCGGCCTGGTGCTGGCTATCTGGCTGTATCACTCCGTTAAGATCAGGGCTCGCCGCCTGGCGGTGGAGTCTTAACTTCTCTGGCGGCTTCCCAGGCCGCCAGCGTCTCCAGCCGCGCCTGTTTGTGATCGACAATCGGGCGCGGATAATCCAGCGTTACGCCCTGTTTCTCCGCCCACAGCCACGGTTGATGCAGCGCTTTCTCAGGCACCCCGACCAGCTCCGGTAGCCATTGACGAATAAACTGCCCCGCTTTGTCGAAGCGCTCTCCCTGGGTCGTAGGGTTAAAAATACGAAAATAGGGCGCGGCATCGGTGCCGGTCGAAGCCGCCCACTGCCAGCCGCCGTTATTCGCCGCCAAATCGCCATCTATAAGCTGTTCGATAAAATAGCGCTCCCCCAGCCGCCAGTCGATGCGCAGATCTTTCGCCAGAAAACTGGCGACAATCATCCGCAGGCGGTTATGCATCCAGCCGGTCGCATTAAGCTGACGCATCGCGGCGTCGACAATCGGGAAGCCGGTTTGCCCACGCTGCCAGGCCTGAAGCGCGGATTTATCGTCCAGCCAGGCAACCTTATCGGTCCAGCCAATAAAAGGCCGACCTTTACACAAGTCCGGGTAGTAAACCATCAGGTGGCGATAAAACTCGCGCCAGATAAGCTCGTTGAGCCATACCGCTCCGGCTTCGCCATCCAGCGCCCGCGGCAACTCCACCAGCAAGCGGTGCAGACACTGGCGCGGCGAGAGCGCGCCCACCGCCAGGCACGGCGACAGCCGGCTGGTCCCTTCGATGGCCGGAAAATCGCGCTGCTGTTCATATTCGGCGGCCTTTTGCTGGCAGAAGCCGCGAAGCCGGGCGATAGCGCTTTTTTCATCCGCGGCGAACAGTTCGCTATCAAATGACGTCTGTGGAAAATCTATTCTTACTGCAGACGAGGCTGTGATGGGCCCACCCGCACGGACTTTCGGCGCGGCGACGCACTCCGGCAGCGCCTCCTGTAAACGCCGAATAAAAGCATTTTTAAACGGCGTAAATACCTTATACATTTCGCGGCTGCCGGTCAGCACGCTGCCGGGCGGCAGCAGCACGCTGTCATCAAACCCCTGACAGGTCACCTCTGCTAAGGTTCTCTCCACCGCCGCATCGCGCTGGCGCTCATTGATTTCATACTGGTAGTTGTAAAACAGATGCGTCACCTGCTGCTGCCGGCAAATGCTGACGAGTAGCTCTACGCTGGCGGTGAAATCTTCAGCATGTTCAATCTGCAGCGGGATCCCCTTTTCGGCCAGCGCCGCTTGCAGGCTGTGCAGATGACTGACCATAAACGCCGCCTGGCGCGGCGCCATACCGTGCTGACGCCATTGCCCTGGCGTGGCGATGAATAATCCCAGCACCCTGGCATGCGGATCGCGGCAGGCGGCGGCGAGCGCCAGGTTATCGTGGATGCGCAAATCCGCGCGAAACCAGACCAGATGGGTGGCCATAACATTCCTTTCATCATGAAAATTGATAAGTTCGACGTATATTTAATCCTCCCGCAGGTTAACCTTCGGGGAGTGAATAAGTGTAAGCCACTCATGGCAAAAAAAAACCGCCGGATAAACCGGCGGCATGATGATAAAGCAATCTGTTGGCACGCTGTGTCGCGAGTCTGGCGGAGGAGACAGGGTAAATAAACCGCAATCTCAATACATTAGCCTGTTTCCACGGCGCGCACGCGCTGAGCCATAAGCCGTTATTAATAAAAATCTGCGGAGGCTTTTTCGGCCTGCGCCATCCATACCGGCTGTTCGCTGGTCTTTGCCCACACGCGGTGCAGCCAGCTGTAAAAACGGGCGCGATCTTTCCAGAACAGCATCACCGGCAGCGCCAGTACGCCAGCCGCCACGGCGAAAGCGCGACGCGCAAAGATGATATGAGCAGGATAAGTTTTGTACAACGCCATAATTTCTCTCCCCTTTGTCAGGCCGGCAAGTAAAGCCGGTAAAGTTAATCTGTTTCTCTGCTTAAAATAGTACCGCTTTGGCTGTAATTTTACTACTCATCCGACCACTAAAAAACGCCTATTCAGGATTTATTTACATTCATCCGGTAATTAAGTTACATAAAGGTTAAATTAATACTAATCATTAGTTAAATTGTGGTTTTGGCCATTTTTATATTTTTTTTACACCCCCGTGGCTGATTTTTGCGAAATCTTTGCGCCCGACTTCCTATTCTCCTCGTAAATCAAAAAAGACATCCGGAGGTGGATTGTGACTACAGGCGTAATCGCTGGCGTAGCGCTGGTGTTCCTGTTGCTGGTTTATCTGGTTTATGCCCTGATACATGCGGAGGCATTCTGATGGCCGCTCAAGGTTTTTTACTCATCGCGACTTTTATTCTGCTGCTAATGATCCTCGCTCGTCCGCTGGGTACGGCGCTGGCGACGATGATCAATGATATGCCGCTACCGGGTCTGGCCCGGATTGAACGCGGCTTATGGCAGGTAGCGGGGATTCGTTCGCAGGAGATGAACTGGCTCCAGTATTTAGTGGCGATTCTGCTGTTTAACGCGCTGGGTCTGGCGGCGCTGTTCGCTCTGCTGATGTTTCAGGGCTCTCTGCCGCTCAACCCGCAGCATCTGCCCGGTCTGTCATGGGATCTGGCGCTGAATACGGCGGTGAGCTTTGTCAGCAACACCAACTGGCAGGCCTATGCCGGTGAAGCCACCATGAGTAGCCTTAGCCAGATGGCCGGGCTGGCGGTGCAAAACTTCCTCTCCGCCGCTACCGGCATCGCGGTGATCTTTGCCCTCACCCGCGCATACGCCCGGCAGAAAGTCACCACTCTGGGCAACGCCTGGGTCGATCTGACCCGCATTACTCTCTGGGTGCTGCTGCCGATTTCGCTGCTGATTGCGCTGTTCTTTATCCAGCAGGGCGTGCCGCAAAGTTTATCGCCGAATCAGGAATTTACCTCGCTTGAAGGGGTACGCCAGATGCTGCCGTTGGGGCCGGTGGCTTCGCAGGAAGCGATAAAAATGCTGGGTACCAACGGCGGCGGCTTCTTTAACGCCAACTCGGCGCATCCCTTTGAAAACCCCACCGCGCTGACCAACCTGGTGCAGATGCTGGCGATCTTTCTCATTCCGGCGGCGCTGTGCTTCGCTTTCGGTGAGGCGGTGGGCGATCGCCGTCAGGGTCGGGCGATTCTGTGGGCGATGACGCTCATCTTCATCGTCTGCGTGGCGGTAGTGATGTGGGCAGAAACCCGCGGCAACCTTCACTTGCTGAGCCTTGGCGCCGACAGCAGTAGCAACATGGAAGGCAAAGAGAGCCGGTTCGGTATTCTCGCCAGCAGCCTGTTTGCCGTGGTCACCACCGCCGCGTCCTGCGGGGCAGTCAACGCCATGCACGACTCCTTTACCGCGCTGGGCGGGATGGTCCCTATGTGGCTGATGCAGATAGGCGAAGTGGTCTTCGGCGGCGTCGGCTCGGGTCTGTACGGCATGCTGCTGTTCGTGATGCTGGCCGTGTTTATCGCCGGGCTGATGATTGGCCGCACCCCGGAATACCTCGGGAAAAAAATCGACGTCCGCGAAATGAAAATGATCGCGCTGGCGATCCTCGTTACCCCGACGCTGGTGCTCCTCGGCACGGCGCTGGCGATGCTGACCGAGGCCGGTCGCGCGGGCATGTTTAACCCCGGGCCGCATGGCTTCAGCGAAGTACTGTATGCCGTCACCTCAGCGGCGAACAACAACGGCAGCGCCTTTGGCGGCCTCAGCGCGGCAACACCGTTCTGGAACCTGCTGCTGGCATTCTGCATGCTGGTCGGCCGCTTCGCGGTGATTATCCCGGTGATGGCGATTGCCGGTTCGCTGGTGACGAAGAAGATTCAACCCGCCGGCAGCGGCACGCTCGCCACCCATGACGCGCTGTTTATCGGCCTGCTGATCGGCACCGTGCTGTTGGTCGGCGCCCTGACCTTTATTCCCGCGCTGGCGCTCGGCCCGCTGGCAGAACACTTTTCCTTACTTTAAGCGATTGCGGAGCAACCTGTTATGAGTCGCAAATCATTAGCCCTGCTGGAGCCGACGCTGGTGCGTCAGGCCCTGCTGGACGCCGTGAAAAAACTGAGCCCTGCCGTACAGTGGCGTAACCCGGTGATGTTTATCGTCTGGATCGGCAGCCTGCTCACCACCCTGCTGGCCATTGCCATGGCGAGCGGGCAAATCGCCGGCAGCGCCGGATTTACCGCCGCTATTAGTCTCTGGCTGTGGTTCACCGTCCTGTTCGCCAACTTCGCCGAAGCGATGGCGGAAGGCCGCAGTAAAGCGCAGGCCAACAGCCTCAAAGGTGTCAAAAAGACCGCCTTTGCCCGTAAGCTGCGCGCGCCGCAGCACGATGCGCAAATTGACCACGTCCCCGCCGAAGAGCTGCGTAAAGGTGACGTGGTGCTGGTGGAAGCGGGAGATATTATCCCCTGCGATGGCGAAGTTATCGAAGGCGGCGCATCGGTAGATGAGAGCGCCATTACCGGTGAGTCCGCGCCGGTTATCCGCGAATCCGGCGGCGACTTCGCCTCGGTGACCGGCGGGACGCGTATTCTCTCCGACTGGCTGGTGATCCGCTGTAGCGTCAACCCGGGCGAAACCTTCCTTGACCGGATGATCGCCATGGTTGAAGGTGCTCAGCGCCGCAAGACGCCGAACGAAATTGCGCTAACCATCCTGCTTATTGCCCTGACGCTGGTATTCCTGCTGGCCACCGCCACTATCTGGCCCTTCTCCGCCTGGAGCGGTAATGCTGTCAGCGTAACGGTACTGGTGGCGCTGCTGGTATGCCTGATCCCCACCACTATTGGGGGCCTGCTGTCGGCCATCGGCGTTGCCGGGATGAGCCGCATGCTCGGCGCGAACGTCATCGCCACCAGCGGCCGCGCGGTTGAGGCGGCGGGCGACGTCGACGTCCTGCTGCTGGACAAAACCGGCACCATTACCCTCGGCAACCGCCAGGCTTCGGCATTCCTGCCTGCGCAGGGCGTGGAAGAGAAAACCCTTGCCGATGCCGGCCAGCTGTCGTCGCTGGCCGATGAAACGCCGGAAGGCCGCAGCATCGTCGTCCTGGCCAAACAGCGCTTTAACCTGCGCGAGCGCGATCTCCAGTCGCTGCATGCCACCTTTGTGCCGTTTACCGCCCAGACCCGGATGAGCGGCATCAACATCGACCAGCGGATGATCCGCAAAGGTTCCGTAGATGCCATCCGCCGCCACGTTGAGGCCAACGGCGGCCACTTTCCGGCCGATGTCGATAAGCAGGTTGAAGAAGTGGCGCGTCTTGGCGCGACGCCGCTGGTGGTCGCCGAAGGCGAGCGGGTGCTGGGGATTATCTCGCTGAAAGATATCGTGAAAGGCGGCATCAAAGAGCGTTTTGCCCAACTGCGTAAAATGGGGATTAAAACGGTGATGATCACCGGCGATAACCGACTGACCGCCGCCGCTATCGCCGCGGAAGCCGGAGTGGACGACTTTCTCGCCGAAGCGACGCCGGAGGCCAAGCTGGCGTTGATCCGCCAGTATCAAGCGGAAGGTCGGCTGGTGGCGATGACCGGCGACGGTACCAACGACGCCCCGGCGCTGGCGCAGGCCGACGTGGCGGTCGCGATGAACTCCGGTACCCAGGCGGCGAAAGAGGCGGGCAATATGGTGGATCTCGACTCTAATCCCACCAAACTGATCGAGGTCGTACATATCGGTAAACAGATGCTGATGACCCGCGGATCCCTGACCACCTTCAGCATCGCCAACGACGTGGCGAAGTATTTCGCCATCATTCCGGCCGCCTTTGCCGCCGTCTATCCGCCGCTGGCGATGCTCAACGTGATGCATCTGCACTCGCCCTCTTCGGCGATCCTGAGCGCGGTGATTTTTAATGCGCTGATTATCATCTTCCTGATCCCGCTGGCGCTGAAGGGCGTGAGCTATAAGCCGCTGACGGCCTCGGCGATGCTGCGCCGCAACCTGTGGGTCTACGGCCTGGGCGGACTGCTGGTGCCCTTTATCGGTATCAAAGCTATCGACCTGTTATTGACCCTGACCGGGCTGCTGTGAGGAAAAAACCATGTCATTCATTCGTCCTGCCCTTGTACTGTTTATTCTGTTAACGCTGCTCACCGGCGGCGTCTACCCGCTGTTGACCACCGCGCTGGGACAGTGGTGGTTCCCGCAGCAGGCCAACGGCTCGCTGGTGCGGATTGACGGCGAAGTGCGCGGTTCCCGTCTCATCGGGCAGAACTTTACGGCGCCGGGCTATTTCCAGGGCCGCCCTTCCGCTACGGCGGAGATGCCGGATAACCCGCTGGCCTCCGGCGGCAGCAACCTCGCCGCCAGCAATCCGGCGCTGGACAACGCCATCAGCGAACGGGTGCAGGCCCTGCGCGCCGCCAATCCGGACGCCAGCGCCACGGTTCCGGTGGAGCTGGTCACCGCCTCGGCTAGCGGGCTGGATTACAGCCTGACGCCTGCCGCCGCCCTGTGGCAGGCGCCGCGCGTCGCCAAAGCGCGACAGCTCAGCGTGGAGCAGGTCACGCAGTTGGTGAACGAGGCAACGCAAAAACCGTTGCTCAGTTTTCTCGGCCAACCTGTGGTAAATATATTGCAGCTGAATATGTCGCTGGATGCCCTGAAGGATAAGTAAGATGAGTGATGAGCCGCTGCGTCCGGACCCTGATCGCCTGCTGCAACACACCGCCGCCCCGCATCGCGGTAAGCTAAAGATATTTTTCGGCGCCTGCGCCGGGGTCGGTAAAACCTGGGCGATGCTGGCGGAAGCGCAGCGGCTGCGCGCCCAGGGGCTGGATATCCTGATTGGCGTGGCGGAAACCCACGGGCGTAAAGAGACGGCGGCGATGCTTGAGGGGCTGAGTACCCTGCCCCAGCGCCGCCTTTCCCACCGCGGGCGCTACGTGAAGGAGTTTGACCTTGACGGCGCCCTGGCCCGCCGCCCGGCGCTGATCCTGGTCGATGAGCTGGCGCACAGCAACGCGCCCGGATCGCGTCATCCTAAACGCTGGCAGGACGTCGAAGAGCTGCTGGAAGCCGGCATCGACGTGTTTACCACCGTTAACGTTCAGCACCTCGAGAGCCTGAACGATGTCGTCAGCGGCATCACCGGCGTGCAGGTTCGCGAAACCGTCCCCGATCCGTTTTTCGACGCCGCCGACGAGGTGGTGCTGGTTGACCTGCCTCCGGACGATCTGCGTCAGCGGCTCAATGAAGGTAAAGTCTATATCGGCGGTCAGGCTGAGCGGGCCATTGAAAACTTCTTTCGCAAGGGCAATCTCATCGCCCTGCGCGAGCTGGCGCTACGCCGTACTGCCGATCGAGTCGATGAGCAGATGCGCGCCTGGCGCGATCGCCAGGGCCAGGAAAAAGTCTGGCATACCCGCGACGCTATTTTGCTCTGCATCGGCCATAACACCGGCAGCGAAAAGCTGGTGCGCGCCGCCGCCCGGCTGGCCGCCAGATTGGGCAGCGTCTGGCATGCGGTGTATGTTGAAACCCCGTCGCTGCACCGCCTGTCGGAGGCGAAGCGGCGGGCGATTCTCGCCGCGCTCAGGCTGGCGCAGGAGCTGGGAGCGGAAACCGCCACCCTCTCCGATCCATCCGAAGAGAAGGCCGTTCTGCACTACGCCCGCGAACATAATCTCGGCAAGATAGTGATTGGCCGCCAGCAGAAAAGGCGCTGGTGGGATCGCGGCGGCTTCGCCGATCGGCTGGCCCGTCACGCTCCGGATCTCGATCTGGTGGTGATCGCACTGGATGAAAAAGCCGCCTCCCTGCCGGCTCGCGGCAGCGATAGCCGGACGGCGATGGATAAATGGCGTCTACAGCTCCAGGGCTGCGTCGTCGCCATCGCGCTGTGCGCGGTGATTACCGTTGTCGCCATGCAGTGGCTGATGGCCTTTGAGGCCGCCAACCTGGTGATGCTGTATCTGCTTGGCGTGGTGATTATCGCTCTCGTATATGGCCGTTGGCCGTCGGTACTGGCGACGGTGATTAACGTGGTCAGCTTCGATCTGTTTTTCGTTGCGCCGCGCGGTACGCTGGCGGTTTCAGATGTACAGTATTTACTCACCTTTGGCGTGATGCTGACCGTCGGGCTGCTTATCGGCAACCTCACCGCCGGCGTTCGCTACCAGGCGCGGGTGGCGCGCTATCGCGAGCGGCGCACCCGGCATCTGTACGAAATGTCCAAAGCGCTGGCGGTGGGCCGCAGCCGTGAAGATATCGCCGCCACCAGCGAACGGTTTATCGCCTCGACGTTTCAGGCGCGCAGTCAGCTACTGCTGCCCGATGAGATGAACCGGCTCTCTCCATTGACTCAACCCACCGCGGCCATCACCTGGGACGACGCGATCGCCCGCTGGAGCTTCGATAAGGGGCTGCCCGCCGGGGCGGGTACCGATACGTTACCCGGCGTCCCCTACCAAATCCTGCCGCTGAAAAGCGCCGCCCGCACCTGGGGGCTGGTGGTGGTGGAGCCGGCTAACCTGCGCCAGCTGATGATCCCCGAACAACAGCGCCTGCTGGAAACCTTTACCCTGCTGGTCGCCAGCGCGCTGGAGAGACTGACGCTCACCGCCAGCGAAGAGCAGGCGCGGCTGAACAGCGAGCGGGAAAGCCTGCGCAACTCGCTGCTGGCGGCGCTGTCCCATGATTTACGCACCCCGCTGACGGTGCTGTTCGGCCAGGCGGAGATCCTGACCCTCGATCTTGCCAGCGAAGGGTCGAAGCACGCGCCGCAGGCCAATGAGATACGCCAGCACGTACTGAACACCACCCGGTTGGTGAATAATCTGCTGGATATGGCGCGGATCCAGTCCGGCGGCTTTAATTTGCATAAAGAGTGGTTGACCCTCGAAGAGGTGGTCGGCAGCGCTTTGCGTATGCTGGAGCCGGGGCTCGGTGGGCGGCATATTCAGCTCGATCTGCCGGACCCGCTGCTGCTGGTACACGTCGATGGCCCGCTATTTGAACGGGTGCTGATTAATCTGCTGGAAAACGCGGTGAAGTACACCGGGCCGCAGGCGCAAATCGGCATCGCGGCGCATGTCGACCCGCACCATTTATTGCTTGAGGTGTGGGATAACGGGCCGGGTATTCCTCCAGGGCAGGAACAGGCTATCTTTGATAAATTCGCCCGCGGCAATAAAGAGTCGGCGATCCCCGGCGTAGGCCTGGGACTGGCGATTTGTCAGGCCATCGTTGAGGTGCACGGCGGAACGATTAGCGCCGAGACGCGCCCGCAAGGCGGCGCCTGTTTCCGTGTTACACTGCCGCGAGAAGCGCCCCCTGAACTGGAAGAGTTAGCCGAGGAAATGTGATTAACGTTCTGATTATCGAAGACGAAAATGCTATCCGCCGCTTTCTGCGTACCGCGCTGGAAGCCGACGGCATGCGCGTGTTTGAAGCGGAAACGCTGCAGCGCGGGCTGATCGAAGCCGCGACCCGCAAGCCGGATTTAGCTATTCTCGATCTGGGTCTGCCCGATGGCGACGGCAACGCGTTTATTCGCGAGGTTCGCCAGTGGAGCCAGATGCCGATTATCGTGCTGTCGGCGCGCACCGAGGAGCAGGACAAAATCGCCGCCCTTGACGCAGGAGCCGATGACTATCTCAGTAAACCCTTTGGCATTGGCGAGCTGCAGGCGCGACTGAGGGTGGCGATGCGTCGCCATGCCGGCGCCCAGGCCGACGAGCCGCGAGTGCGTTTTGCCGATATTGACGTTGATATCCCTGCCCGCCGCATCGTGCGCGGCGATGAAGAGATCCACCTGACGCCGATTGAATTTCGCCTGCTGGTGGTCCTGCTCAACAATCCTGGCAAAGTGCTGACCCAGCGACAGCTGCTCAAACAGGTCTGGGGGCCAAATGCGGTGGAGCACAGCCACTACCTGCGGATTTATATGGGGCACCTGCGGCAAAAGCTGGAGGCCGACCCGGCCCGTCCGCAGCACTTGCTGACCGAAACGGGGATCGGCTATCGGTTTATGCCCTAGCCGTTGTCCCCGGCTCGCGCTTCGCTTAGCCGGGCTACAGTTCCGCCGTCGACTGCGGGCTGGTAGCCCGGATAAGGCGTTTACGTCGCAATCCGGGGAATGCAGGCGGAGTCGCCCGGACAGGCGCGTCAAGCGCCGCCTCCGGGAAATGTGCCGGACCTGTAACATCTGTGCTGTTTCATCCCGGTGGCGCTGCTGTATGACCGGGCTACGGGTTCACCGTCGACTGCGGGCCGGTAGCCCGGACAGGCGCCTCAAGCGCCGCCTCCGGGAAATGTGCCGGGCCTGTAACATCTTCGCTGTTTCATCCCGGTGGCGCTGCGTTGACCGGGCTACGGGTTCACTACCGACTGCGGGCCGGTAGCCCGGATAAGGCGTTTACGCCGCCATCCGGGGAATGCAGACAATTACTGCCCGTAGTAGGCCCCCGCGCCGTGTTTACGCAAATAGTGTTTATCCAGCAGGGTCGCAGAGACCGGCTGTTCGTCAGCGCTTAACTGGCGGGTCCACATATTCATATAGGCAATCTCTTCCAGCACCACCGCATTATGCACCGCGTTCGCCGGATCTTTTCCCCATGCAAATGGGCCGTGGCCGTGAACCAGCGCGGCGGGCACGCTGAGCGGATCGGTATGCTGCGCGCCCAGCGTTTCGATAATCACGTGACCGGTATTGGTTTCATAATCACCGCGGATTTCATCATCGCTAAGGGGACGGGTACAGGGGATCGGCCCATAAAAATAGTCGGCGTGGGTGGTGCCCATCGCCAGCAGCGACCTCCCCGACTGCGCCCAAATCGTCGCATGGCGCGAATGGGTATGCACAATTCCGCCCACGCCGCTGAATGCCTTATACAGCTCGAGATGGGTCGGCGTATCCGACGAGGGCTTATAGCGCCCCTCCACCACGCTGCCGGTCGCCAGCTCCACCACCACCATATCGTCAGCGGTCATCACGGCGTATTCCACGCCGGAGGGTTTGATCACCACCAGCCCGGCGTCGCGATCGATGCCGCTGACGTTGCCCCAGGTAAAGGTCACGAGATTAAATTTCGGCAGCGCCAGATTGGCATCAAGAACCGCCTGCTTGAGGTTATCCAACATACTTCACTCCTGAATTCACAATGCCTTCATAGTGCGGTGGACGAAATGTCTGCTGGTATTTATCCGTTAGCCACGCTTTAGCGTCGGCGATTCTCTCGCTGTCCAGCCCGTCGTTTTTGGCCCACATCTCAATCAACCAGGCGCCGCGATAGTTCAGCGCCGAGAGCGTACGAAATATCTCCGTGAAATCGACGCAGCCGGTACCGAATGGCACATCGCGAAACTGCCCCAGCGAAGCGTGGGACACCGGCTGGGTATCCTTCAAATGAATGGCGGTGATTTTATGAATTCCCTTACTCAACTCTTCGGGAACATCGTTTTGCCATGCGCTTAAGTTGCCGACGTCCGGATAGACGCAAAACCACGGACTACAGACCTTCCTTTCGAGATCCAGCCAGCGGGAGATATTGCTCATAAAGGCGGTATCCATAATCTCCATCGACAGCATCACCTGCGCTTTCGCCGCTTCGGCCACCGCCCAGTTGATGCCCTCAATAAAGTATTCCCGGGTCTGCGCCGAAGAGGATTCGTAATAGACGTCATAGCCTGCCAGCTGGATGTTGCGAATACCGACGTGGCTGGCAAAATCCAGCGCATCAAGCATCAGTTCCCGCGCCTTGAGCCGGGTCTCGAGATTGACGCTACCAAAGGGATGGCTACGGTGCGCGGAGAGGCACATGCTCGGCACATCGATACCGCTGTTAATTTTGTCGGCCACAAATGCCAGCCGCTGTCCACGGTTCCAGCGCAGCCTGGCCTGGCGTTCAGGACTCTCATCAACGGAGATTTCGATAAAATCAAACTCCAGGCCAGCCGCCATTTCGAAGCGTTTCGGCCAGTCCAGCGCGGTGGGAAGCGCTTTTTCGTAGATACCAAGTCTCGGTTTCATTGCGCCGCCCCCGTTGCCCTGGAGAGGCTTTGCGCGACCTCTACGTAACGGGCATAACCTTCGCGCAGCTGCTGATGCCGCTTGCCGTCCGGTTGATAACTGACCACCTCGGGCTGCGTGGCCGCTATCGCTTCGCTGAAGTTGGCGTAGGCTCCGCTGCCGGCGGCTGCGCACAGCGCGGCGGCTCGACATCCCGCCTGTTCGATGTCCACGACTTCCAGAGGAAGATTGGCCGCGTCGACGTACATCTGGGTCCAGCCTCTCGACTGGCTCGGCCCGCCGGTAAAGCGAATTTTTTCAATACCCCGATTGAGTTCAATAATGCGGTCCTGATGTATCAGGTGAGAAAAAACGATCCCGCGGTAGATGGCCGCAATAATATCCTTTTTCGTATGATGTCCCGCCAGACCTACCAGCGCACCCGGCAGATCCATCGCCAGATTGGAACCGAACAGATAAGGTAAAAAAATCAGGTTACTGTCGGTCTCTTGCGCAATCCAGCTTTCGAAATGGTCGTAGCAGCGGTCATCGTCAGGGAAAAACTGTTTCACAAACCAGGAGAGATTGCTCGCCGAAGTAGGGCTGCCCTCATGAACAAAATATTTGCCCGGAATGCAGTATTTTCCCCAAATGTAGGGATAGTCGTTGGCAATAATGCTGTCCGTCACCGAGGTGGCGATACTCCATGTACCGGCCACTGCGCTCAGGGTATCCGCCCGGTCAATGCCCGATGAGACGGCGGAGGCCACCACGTCGAAAAAGCCGCCGAATACCGGCGTTCCCGGACATAATCCGCAGTCCAGCGAGGCCTGCAGGGTAATGTGGCCCACGCAGTCCGTCGAGTTGACCACCGGCGCGGTCTTATCCGCCACTTCCTCAATGCCGAACAGCGCCATCATGTCGCGGTCGTAGCGGGAGGAAAGCTGGTTATAAAAATTGCTGCCGGAGATATTGGTAATTTCCGCCGTCGCCTCGCCGGTCAGACGAAAGCGAATGTAGTCGTGCACCATTAAAACGGCGTCGATTCTGTCGTAGTTGGCGGGCTCATGTGCTTTTAACCACGCCAGCAGCGATACCGGGTGCCCGGTCCACAGCTGCTGCAGCCCTTTGGGATAGGCCAGTTTATCGACCCCTTCGCGGTACCATTTTTTGACGAACGCCAGCGCCCGGGTATCGGATGAGATAATTCCGTTGCGCACCGGCTCGCCTTTTTTATCAATCGCGTACAGCCCTTTGCCGTGCGAGGAAAAGCCGATCCCGCCAATACTTAACGCTGGCACCTGGCTTTCAAACAGCGCTTTTTTTATTACGCTGCAAACGGTATCCCATAGCTCATGCATGTTCCGCTCGGTAAAACCCGGCTGTTCGGATAATACCTGAGCATATTGCGAAGCCACGTGGATCTCCTGCCCGCACTCAGTATATATCCCGGCTTTGGTGACCGTACCACCGATATCCACTCCGATAAAATTCATATCCCTTCGTCCCATAATTAATATAAGTTAACGTCTGGCTGAGCTAATAAAGGTGGCGCCCCAAATAATAAGCCCTTTCACCACGTACTGAACGTAAGGTGAGATCCCTAACAGGTTTAATCCATTATTCAGTACGCCGAGCATCATGGCGCCGATCAGCGTGCCAATAATCATTCCGCGCCCACCGGCAATCGATGCCCCGCCGAGCACCACGGCGGCAATAGCATCCAGTTCAAAACCGACGCCCGCATTAGGCTGACCGCTCATCACCCGTGAGGTAAAAATAAGACCGGCAAAACTGGCGGTAAAACCGCTGATCACATAAACCAGCAATTTATAATATTTAACCCGCAGTCCGCTCAGGCGCGCCGCTTCTTCATTGCCACCAAGAGAATAAACATAGCGGCCAAACGGCATATGATTCAGCACGATATAAAAGATGAAATATAAAACCACCATCAGAATAATAGGTACCTGAATACCGAACAGATATTCACGGCCCCAAAAAGCGAATGAATCCGGTAAGCCGGAGATGGGATAGCCGCCGGTATAGATCAGTGCCAGCCCCTTCGCAATAATCATCGCGCCGAGGGTTACGATAATCGGCGGCATTTTGCCGTAGGCGGTTAAAAAGCCGTTCAGCGCGCCAAAGGCGACGCCGGAACCCAGGCCGATAAGAATGGCTAACCACGGATCTAAACCATAGTACTTCATTAATCCCGCCATCAGCGTACCGGCCAGGGCCATGACCGCGCCGACGGAGAGGTCGATCCCGCCGGTCAG
This sequence comes from Klebsiella sp. S69, assembly GCF_016516145.1. NCBI lineage: Bacteria > Pseudomonadati > Pseudomonadota > Gammaproteobacteria > Enterobacterales > Enterobacteriaceae > Klebsiella > Klebsiella sp. S69. The sequence continues at coordinate 43,576 of NZ_JACVUU010000009.1, forward strand.
GATGGCAAAGGTCATTCCGATGGCGATGATGGCATTGATCGAGACCTGACGGGCGACGGTAGATAAGTTATCAACCGTTAAGAAGTAGTCATTAAAAATGGCCATACAGGAAAACAGGAGTACCAGACCAACGAACGGCAGGAATGCAGGCATTTTTAATAAACTATGCAGCATCTTTTTATTTTTATCAGGAGACACGGCTGGCGCTAATGATACGTTTTCATTACTCATTTAATACTCCCTAAATAATATTACCGGCAGCATGCAGCATAATGACGGTGGAATTAATTTGGTCGTTCTCAAGCTCCGCAACGATATTACCGTCGCGAAAAACCATCACCCGGTCGCTGACGCCTATGACCTCTGGAAGCTCAGATGAAATCATAATTATCGCAATCCCCTGGGCGGTGAGGTCGCGCATAATCTGGTAGATTTCTGATTTTGCTCCGACATCAATACCGCGAGTCGGCTCGTCAAAAATAAGAATATTGACGTCATGATTTAACCAACGAGAAATAACGACTTTCTGCTGGTTACCGCCGCTCAACGTCCCCACCGCGGTCCCGGCATCTGGCGTTTTCACACCAACGTGGCTAATTAAACGCTCGGCGGTCAGGCGCTCTTCGTTATCGCGGATTAGCGAGAACTGGCAGGCGTGTTTGTTAAGCCAGATATTGTCTTTGACCGAAAAAGGCAGTACCAGTCCCTGCGTTTTGCGGCTTTCCGGCAACAGGCCGATACCCAGACGCAGAGCCCGATCGGTTGAATTTATCGTCACCTCTTTTCCGGCCAGACGGACGCGTTTTTTGTAGCATTTATCCGCGCCGGTCAGAGCCAGAATCGCTTCGGAACGCCCCGACCCCACCAGCCCGGCAAGGCCTAAAATCTCCCCTTTGCGCAACGTCAGCCGATTAACCTGACTACCTTCGGTCAGCTGAATTTCCGCCTCCAGCAGTATTTCATCATGCGCCAGCGTCCGCCGCTCGGGATAGATGTTCTCCACCTCACGGCCGACCATCATCTGGATCATCTCTGCGATATCGATATTGTCGACCTTTGCCGATCCGATATATTTGCCGTCGCGCAGAATACTCAGGCTATCGCAGATTTCATATATCTCCTCCAGATGATGCGAGATAAAGAACATGCCGACGCCTTTGGCCTTTAAATCGCGCATCACGCGGAAAAGATGTTCCGCCTCGCCAGGAGTCAGGGTCGCGGTGGGTTCGTCCAGAATGAGAATTCGCGCATCCAGCGACAGCGCTTTGGCAATTTCCACGAACTGCTGCTCGGCGACGCTGAGATGGCAGATTTGCTCGTCGGGATCGAGCGTGACGCCAAGCTCTTTAAAAATGCGTAACGCCTCCCGACGCATCGCTTTACGATCTAACAGGCCAAAACGATTTACCTTTTCACGATTAAGGAAAATATTCTCATAAGCGTTCAGATAGGGAATAAGAGAAAACTCCTGAAAGATAATCCCTACGCCGCAGGCAATCGCATCGCGATAGTTATGAAAATGCTGCTGCTTACCATCAATATAAATATTACCGGCGTCAGGTTGATAGATCCCGCACAGGATTTTCATCAGCGTCGATTTACCCGCGCCGTTTTCACCTAATAAAGCGTGAACTTCTCCACGAGCAAGGGTGATATTAACATTATCCAGCGCCTTGACTCCGGGGAAGCTTTTACTGACGTTTTTGACTTCCAGTAAGCTGGGCATAAACATCGCTCCATAATGGCTCGATAAAATAGTGAGCCATACTTTAATAAGAATCCGGCACGGCTCACCTGAATAAGCGAGAGCCGCTGTGGCGTAATAACGCGATTACCAGTGGAAATCTTTGGCGTTGTTTTTATCGATAAGCTTCACATCAACAGGAATCTCTTTAGGAATATCCGCCCCCCAGTGTTTTGCGAGGGCAATACCTAAGCCAATACGCAGCTGATCGCGCGGGAACTGTGCTGCGGTAGCAATAAACGGCGTATTACCTTTGGCAATTTCAGCCACCGCTTCCGGAGATCCATCGACGCTGACCAGCTTGACATCGCGTCCAGATGACTGAATAGCCGCCAGGGCACCGAGTGAGCCAACATCATTGACGCTGAAAATACCGTTGAGCGTCGGGTTGGATTGCAGCATATTTTCCGTCACGCTCATGGAGGTATCGCGCTCTTGTTTACCATTCAGTTTGGTAAGCACTTTAATATTGGGATGCTTTTTCATCGCATCTTCAAAGCCGCGCACGCGCTCCAGAATAGGTACCACCGGAATTCCGTCGAGAATCGCCACGTTGCCTTTATCTCCCAGCGCTTTGGCTAAATGCTCTCCGGCAATAAAGCCCGCATCATAGTTTTTTGAACCCACAAAAGAATCAATCGGACCGTTAGCCTGAGCATCTATCGCCACCACCACCACGCCGGCTTTTTTGGCGGCCAGGACGGCGGTTTCCGCGCCAACGCTATCTGCCGGGTTAATCAGTAAAATATCAATTTTCTTTTGCAGCATATCCTCAACATCGCTAATCTGCTTGGAGACATCATGCGCCGCATCCGCAGTATAGACGGTGGCGTTAATATCTTTTGCCGACTGTTCAAGTGACTCTTTCATGGTCACGAAATATTCGTTGTTTAATTCCTGGAAGGACATGCCGATAGTCAAAGGTTTAGCATTAACGCAGGCGACCATGCTCATAGCCAGAAGTCCTGAGAGTAATGCTTTGGTATTAAATTTAACAGGCATTCAATATCTCCTTATTGAGTTGTGCGCTGCGGAATATAAATTATTCAGCAGCGTTTTCATGGTACTAATGTTGCCTGATTTACTGAGCAATAAATTCACCACTGGTAATTAGCAGAGGCTACCGACATTTATCTCAGCAATCCCCATGATTGAAGAAATCCAGTATTGATTTAGCAGCCATTTATGAAAGTGCAGAACAATCAATATAAATGACGCGAGTGACTGATGATAAATTTATGGCTTGATAACGACCTTGATGGAATCCAGCGATTTGGCCATCTCAAAAGCGGCTTTCCACTCATCGATAGAATAGAAATGCGTTACCACGCCTTTGGCGGTCAAGAGGCCACGCTCAAAAAGATCGATGGCGATTTCATAGCTATAGGGGCCGAGATGCGCACCGCGAATATCGAGCTCTTTGCGGTCGCCGATGATCGACCAGTCGGCGGTGGTTTCTTTCCCAAACACGCTAAATTCAACGAAGCGCCCCAGTTTGCGTATCATCTCCAGTCCCTGAGTCACGCCAACAGGCGCGCCGGTCGCTTCGATATAAACGTCGCAGCCGTATCCGTCCGTCATGGATTTAACGATGGCGACGGCGTCCTCTTTCGCCGCGTTGATGACCACGTCGGCGCCAAACGCTTTAGCCAGCGCCAGGCGATCTTCCATGGTATCGATGACCACCAGTTTCTTCGGCGTCTTAAGATGAGCGACCTGCACCATGCACAGCCCCAGCGGCCCGGCGCCGGCGATAACGACCACATCATCCAGATCGATATCCCCGCGGCGTACCGTATGGATTGCACAGGCCATAGGTTCGATCAGCGCCGCATCTTCTTCACTTAATGATTCAGGAATTTTATGAATAATCGCGCGTTCGGAGAAACGCATATATTCAGCCATACCGCCATCGGCGACATCTTTCTGGAAGCCGTAAATATCATGGGTTTCACACATCCAGTATTTTCCGGTTTTACAGAAACGGCACTCATGGCAGGGAACAATCTGTTCAGCGAGAATGCGATCGCCAATTTTTAATTTATATTTTTCAGCGGAACCCGGGCCTAATTCAGCAACCCGACCGTAAAACTCATGGCCGGGCACTACCGGCGTTTTTACCCACGGATTATCACCCCAGAACATCGGCGCACCGTCCTGGGCCTTGCAATCACCGGCGCATATTCCACAGCCGTCAACCTTAATGACCACTTCCTTTTCTTTGGCGATCGGGCGGCGAATTTTCTCAAAGCGATAATCCTGGGGACCGTGGCAGACAACCGCTTTCATATCTTCAGGTAATTGTTCCATCGTAAACCTCTTTTTCGGATAAATAATGAAGAGGGACAGTATTGCTAATGCAATACTCCTCCAACTGGTACAGAGCGATTAAATGATGATGCAATTAGATTATTATTCAGAGCCTTATTTGGTCTCTACAATATGTACCTGATGCTGGCGATAGATATCGCCGGGTAACTCATTAGTGATCAAGATATCAATATCCGCCAGATCGCATATTTTATAAAGCGAATAGCGTTCAAATTTACTGCTATCGACCATCAGAATTTTTTGATCGGCAACTTTCAGCATCTCTTGCTTTAGCCGGACGTTGACTTCATTACTGTCTTTAATTTCCAGACCGGAGTCCAGGCCCTGACAGGAAAAAAACAGCTTATTGACCTTAAAATTGTTGATAATGAACTCAGCAACAGGACCGTGAAAGTCACCGTGACGCTCAGAATATTCACCACCAACGCTGACAATTCTTATTTTTTTGCGGCAGGCTAAGGTTTGAATAATATTCAAAGAATTAGTAATAACGGTCAATTCAATGTCAGGTAGCTGACGGGCTAAAAACCAGCAGGAGCTGCTATTATCCATAATGATGCACTCATGCTCATGAATAAATTGCAGCGCACCTTTGGCGATGCGCATCTTACGTTCTGGCTGTTCTTTCGTGCGCTTAATAAAGGCTTCGGCTTTATCGACAAAGTTTCCGTTATTTGCCGGCATATCGGCAGCTAAAAACGATGCCGTATTTTCCGAAATCATTGCGCCGCCAAAGCTGCGCACTATTTTCTTATTCCTGGCCAGCGCAGTTAAATCACGTCGAATAGTTTCCGGAGATACGCCAAATAATCGCGACAGCTCATTAACTCTGGCACATCCCTTTTCTACGACATATTCCACAATTAATGAGTGACGTTTAACTTGTAACATATAAGTTCTCAAGAAAGCATCCAGGATTTAATGACATAAATATAACAAAATCATCCATATCAGTAAGTGACATAAATCATACAAAATCAAAACAAGCTTTTAGCTTTTTTTAATTTGAAGTTGATCATATATATATGGGAAATTTCATTTTAATCACGATAAATTTGTGACTAAAATCGCAGAATTAGCCGTGATTGTTCACCTGCTCCGGTAGTTAATTCGGCAAAACGGGCAAACCCGGTCAACGACCTGATACCCGTTTATGCCCGATTCGGTCACCGTGTTACCGGATACCCCTGCCCCGTGAAGATAGCGCGTAAAGTTAAATCTTTCGCCATCGCCATAATGTCATCAATTTTGCCGCCTCAGAGACCAGCAGCAGAGCGATAAAGAAAGCCGCGCCTTTAACTCCCAGGACCTGCGCGCCCCATAGCACCAGCGAAAGTGAGGGCAGCATAAAGGCCAGCCGCAGGGGCGTTTGCGCACAGGCTAACCGCAGGGCATAGCGGCTCTGCCGCCAGAGGAGAACCATCGACACGGGAATAGTGACAATCAGCAGCACATTCAGCGGGAACAGCCAGGCGGCCGCGGGGCCAAGGGTGGGTACAAGCTGGAGATAAGAGAGGATGTCGTCGTAGAAAGGCAGGCGCTGATGGTAAAGATTCCAGCCGAGAAACTGGATGAGATAAAAGAGATCCATCCCGCCCCAGAACCGGAAGACGTGTTTACGTTTTAGTTTCATCGCTGCCATGCGAAAAAAATCAGGCCCTGAAACGGGCCTGATTATCATGTGGGAGATTAGGCGTTTTTCAGCACTTCGCTGACAATCTCCACCGCTTCTTTTTCAATCTGCTGACGGTGTTCAGCGCCGAGGAAGCTTTCACAGTAGATTTTGTAGGCATCTTCGGTACCTGACGGACGCGCGGCGAACCAGCCGTTGTCGGTCATCACTTTCAGACCGCCAATCGCCGCCCCGTTGCCCGGAGCCGCAGTCAGACGCGCGGTAATCGGATCGCCTGCCAGGGTGCTGGCGCTCACCATTTCCGGAGAGAGCTTAGACAGCGCCGCTTTCTGGGCTGAAGTCGCGGAAGCCTGCAGACGATTGTAGCTTGGCGCGCCGAAGCGCTCTGCCAGCTCGTCGTAGTGCTGCTGCGGGTTTTTCCCGGTCACCGCGGTGATTTCCGCCGCCAGCAGGCACATGATGATGCCGTCTTTGTCAGTGGACCACGGCGTCCCGTCAAAGCGCAGGAACGACGCCCCCGCGCTCTCTTCGCCGCCGAAGCCGAAGCTACCGTCGAACAGGCCATCAACGAACCACTTAAAGCCAACCGGTACTTCCACCAGCTTGCGGCCCAGATCGTTGACTACGCGGTCAATCATCGCCGAGGAGACCAGGGTTTTACCCACCGCAACATCTTTGCCCCACTGCGGGCGATGCTGGAACAGGTAGTTAATCGCCACCGCCAGGTAGTGGTTCGGGTTCATTAACCCGGCCGGCGTGACGATACCGTGGCGGTCGTAATCCGGGTCGTTGGCGAAAGCCAGGTCAAACTTGTCGCGCAGCGCCAGCAGGCCCGCCATCGCGCACTCGGAGGAGCAGTCCATGCGGATTGCGCCGTCTTTATCGAGGTGCATAAAGCGGAAAGTCTGATCCACGTGGTCATTCACGATAGTCAGGTTTAGGTTGTAATGCTCGGCGATACGCTTCCAGTATTCGATACCGGAGCCGCCCAGCGGATCGACGCCCAGCGTCAGTCCGGCTTTCTGGATCGCCGCCATGTCGACGATATCCGCTAATCCCTCAACAAACGGCTGCACCAGATCCTGCTCTTTGACGTGACCGGAGGCCAGCGCCGCATCAAGCGTCATACGCTTCACGCCCTGCAGACCCGCCGCCAGCAGTTCGTTGGCGCGGTTTTCGACCACTTTGGTGACGTTGGTATCAGCCGGGCCGCCGTTCGGCGGGTTGTATTTGATACCGCCATCTTCCGGCGGGTTGTGGGACGGCGTAATAACAATACCGTCAGCCAGCGGGCCGCCCTTTTTGTTGTGCACCAGAATCGCATTGGAAATCGCCGGCGTCGGGGTGAAACCGTTGTTTTCCTGCACGATAACGTCAACCCCGTTCGCCGCCAGCACTTCCAGTACGGAAATAAAGGCAGGTTCGGAGAGCGCGTGGGTGTCCTTCCCGACGTAGCATGGGCCGGTGATCCCGTTCTTCGCGCGGTCTTCAGCAATTGCCTGGGCAATCGCCAGAATATGCTGCTCGTTGAAGTTATGGCGCGCCGCGCTGCCGCGATGGCCGGAGGTGCCAAACTTCACCGCATGTTCCGCATTGCCTACTTCCGGCTTCAGCACATAGTACTGGGCAGTCAGTTGGGCGACGTTAATCAAATCACTCTGTTGCGCAGGTTGACCTGCGCGCTTATCGATTGCCATTGCCTGATCCTTCTGGTGCAAAAGTTAAATGACTAGATCGTACCGCAAACCTTTTCGATCAATTCCGCAGGGAACTGCATGGACTGCATGATGTGTTCGATCATGCTGCATTTGCGACCGGTATTGGTATTTGTGATAACCCACCACGGCGTACCGGGGACCTGCTTAGGCTTAGTCTGATTACCGTTTTTCTGCAGCGTGCGCTCATCTTCAGCGAAATAGACGCGGGTGCGCCCGTGCAGAGACTCGGTGGCCTCGGCAAACGCTTTGCTGTCTAAGGTGTAGAGGGTAGTCAGAACCAGCATGAATCGGTTTACCGCGCGCTTTTGTTCGGCATACTCATCAGATAACAGCAGCTCACGCATCGCGCGAACTTTATCCTTCAGAGGATTAGCGGGCTTCACGTCAACGACAGGCGTTGGCGCCGGTGCCGGAGCGGCTTTCGCTACCGGTGCGGCAGGCTGGGAAACGGCGGAAAACTTCAACATGCGCCGTAAAATGTCGGATGCACTCTCGCCAATATGCTTGGTGTGGCTGGCAATATAGCTATAGAGTTCATCATCAACTTCAATTGTTTTCATCTTAATCCAGTGCGATATCTTTTTCTGAATACAAGTTGTCGGGATTATAGGGACAAATCCCAACCGCGGATAGCGTCAAACCAGGATGACGGCAAAACTCAGAAATCTTCCGGGTCTTGCAGCCGGATGGCAGAATGTTCAACATAATACCCTAACCCGACGGAGCGAAAAAAAGAACTTTGCCATGAAATTAAATAGCCGAGCGCAATCTGCACAGAATCAGCACAATAATCCCCCTATCGTCCTGGTCCACGGCCTTTTTGGCAGCCTGGACAACCTTGGGATCCTCGCCCGCGATCTGGTTGTCGATCACGATACGGTGCAGGTCGACATGCGAAACCACGGTCTCTCCCCGCGCGCGCCGGAGATGACCTACGCCGCGATGGCTGAGGATCTGCTTGATACTCTCAATGAATCGCAGATTGAGAAAGCCACCTTTATTGGTCACTCTATGGGCGGCAAAGCGGTGATGGCGCTGAGCGCGCTGGCGCCAGAGCGCATCGCAGGCCTGGTAGCTATTGATATCGCCCCGGTGGATTATCACGTCCGCCGCCATGATGAAATTTTTGCTGCCATCAACGCCGTTACCGATGCGGGCGCCGCTACGCGTCAGCAGGCAGCGACGGTCATGCGTCAACACCTTAATGAAGAGGGCGTGGTTCAGTTTCTGCTGAAATCCTTTGTGGATGGCCAGTGGCGTTTTAATGTACCGGTGCTGTGGGAGCAGTACGACAACATCGTCGGCTGGCAAACCGTCCCGGCATGGCCGCATCCGGCGCAGTTTATCCCCGGCGGCAACTCCCCTTACGTGACCGATGCCTGTCGTGACGCGCTGCTTGCGCAGTTTCCCGAAGCTCGGGCGCACGTTATCGCCGGCGCCGGGCATTGGGTGCACGCTGAAAAACCGGAGGCCGTGATCCGCGCCATTCGCCGTTATTTGACCTCTATCGCCGCGTAACTGCCTAAAATATACTCGACCGCGCGGCTTAATGTCCGCGGCCGTTGGCGCAGCCCGCCGCCTGATGTATTATGGCGCGCTGTCTGCGTCGGCTATGCCCGATAGCTTGTTTCCCCCGAAGTCACTCTGAATCATGGCAAAAGAACAAACGGACCGTACGACATTAGATTTGTTCGCAACTGAGCGTCGGCCGGGAAGACCGAAAACGAATCCGCTTTCGCGCGATGAACAGCTGCGCATCAACAAACGCAATCAGCTTAAACGCGACAAGAGCCGCGGCCTGAAGCGCGTGGAGCTTAAGCTCAATGCCGATGCGGTCGATGCGCTCAATGAGCTGGCCGAAGCCCGTAACATGAACCGCAGCGATCTGATCGAAGAGATGCTGATGACCCAGCTGGCAGCCCTGCGCGGCCAGGATAAAGCCTAAAACCCTCAAAAAATAAGCTTTCATGTAGCAGAGTGTGCAGTTGGGCGTGATTGCTGTTTCCGCGCCCTTCTCAGTTCTGCTATCATTGCCCCTATCTGCGGGCATTACGCCACTACCACATCATTAAGTTTCAAGAGGTTATTTTACTCATGGCAATCATCGGCATCTTTTTTGGCAGCGACACCGGCAACACCGAAAATATTGCAAAAATGATTCAAAAGCAGCTTGGTAAAGATGTTGCTGATGTTCACGACATTGCCAAAAGCAGCAAAGAGGATCTGGAAGCTCACGATATCCTGCTGCTCGGCATCCCAACCTGGTACTACGGTGAAGCCCAGTGCGATTGGGACGATTTCTTCCCGACGCTGGAAGATATCGATTTTAATGGCAAACTGGTAGCCCTCTTTGGCTGCGGCGACCAGGAAGACTATGCTGAATACTTCTGCGATGCGCTGGGCACCATTCGCGATATCATCGAACCGCGCGGCGCAACTATCGTTGGCCATTGGCCGACCGCTGGCTACCATTTTGAAGCCTCTAAAGGCCTGGCCGATGACGATCATTTTGTCGGTCTGGCTATCGACGAAGACCGTCAGCCTGAACTGACTAACGAACGCGTCGAAAAATGGGTAAAACAGATTTCCGAGGAGCTGCACCTCGAAGAAATCAAGAATGCCTGAGTCTAAACGGCGTAATCACCATATTTCGCCGAATTGATAGATAAAAGCAATCAAAGTTATAGCTACAAGTTTTTAACTTTTAATCACATATCTGTACAATGTCCTCTGATTTAACGGGGTCGCGTGAAGCACTTTGTAGCGAGTGCCTCGTTTTTGACAGCATACAAGGCCCGATGCTTGCAGTTTTCATTTCACCATGGCAGTTCTATAATGAGACGCATTACATCGGGTGATTCTCTGTATTACTTCCGCTGATGGAAGTAGATCGTTTAGCAACAGGACAGATTCCGCATGACTGACAACAATACCGCATTAAAGAAAGCTGGCCTGAAAGTGACGCTTCCGAGATTAAAAATCCTGGAAGTGCTGCAAGGACCGGATAACCATCATGTCAGTGCGGAAGACTTATACAAACGCCTGATTGATATGGGTGAAGAGATTGGCCTGGCCACCGTCTACCGCGTACTGAACCAGTTTGACGACGCCGGTATCGTCACCCGTCATAATTTCGAAGGCGGTAAATCCGTTTTTGAACTGACGCAGCAGCACCATCACGATCACCTGATTTGCCTGGACTGCGGCAAAGTGATCGAGTTTAGCGATGATTCCATCGAAGCGCGCCAGCGTGAGATTGCCGCCAGACACGGTATTCGCCTCACCAACCACAGTCTGTACCTGTACGGCCACTGTGCAGAAGGCGACTGCCGCGAAGATGAACATGCCCACGACGCGGTAGAGAAATAATCACCGCATCGTTTATCAGCCAAAGCCAGCCTGCGGGTTGGCTTTTTTTTGCCCGCCATCTGCCGCCTCTTCCTCTCGCGCCTGAATACGTTTACTGTCGGTGCATCCTGCTTTATACGGAGTGTGCTTATGGAGCTTCGCCAGCTACGCTATTTTGTGCGCATTATTGAAACCGGCAGTATGGGCCGCGCCGCGCTTGACCTGAATATCGGCGTCTCCGCGCTTAGCCAACAAATGGCGCGCCTGGAAAATGAACTCGCCATTCGCCTGCTACAACGGACGTCTCGCGGCGTAATGCCCACCAGCGCTGGCCTCGCCTTCTATTCACAGGCGCAGCTGGCACTGCGTCACGCTGATGATGCGGTTCTTGCTGCGCGCGAGGCGCGGCTATCTGGCCACGTCAGCGTCGGCATGGCCCCCAGCACCGCCTCTGTGCTCGGCGTACCCTTTATTAACGCGATGCGCGAAAGCTATGCCGACGTCCGCCTGCATCTGGTAGAAAGTCTCTCCGGCAACCTTGAACGCATGATCAACACCCGTCAGCTCGATTTAGCGATCGTGTTCCAGAAGGAGAAGCTTGTGCGCTGGAGCGCCAGGCCGATTCTTGAAGAGCGTCTGTTTCTGATTGGCACCCATAAGGTACTGGCTCCCCTTTCCGACGATAGCATCTCGCCGGACCAGCTCTCCGCTGTCCCGCTGATTATGCCAAGCCTGGGGCATGGGCTGCGCGGCAGGCTGGAGGCGATGTGCCAGGAGCATGCGCTTAATGTCGATGTGGTCGCTGAAATCGACGGTCTGGCCCTGCTAATGCGCGCCGTGCGCGACGGCCTCGGCGCCACTTTGCAGCCGGGAGCAGCGATTTCTCATCTCGACGGCGAGCCCCTGAGAGTGATCGGCATCAACAATCCGATACTCAGTCGGCCTAATTTTCTCGTCAGTCTTTCCGATGATGAACTGACCCCATCGGGTCTCGCCGCGCGAGTCATACCGGCAAAAGTCATGCGTCAGCTGGTCGAATCTGGCCGCTGGCCTGGCGCCAGCCTTTACGCACACTAAACCCCTCTTTAGCAATACGCCATAGCGTCCTGCTGCCCTGAGCGCATACATTTCCATTACAAATTTAACAATAAAGCAAACTGTAATGGAGCCAAAAATGGTGGATGTACTGGTGATTGGCGGCGGCAACGCTGCGCTATGCGCCGCCTTGACCGCCCGGGAATCCGGCGCGTCCGTGCTGCTGCTGGAGGCCGCACCGAAAGAATGGCGCGGCGGAAACTCTCAGCACACGCGGAACCTTCGCTGTATGCACGATGCTCCGCAGGATGTGCTGGTCGACAGCTATCCGGAAGAAGAGTACTGGCAGGATCTGCTGCGCGTCACCGAGGGTAATACCAACGAAGCGCTGGCGCGGCTGGTGATCCGTACCTCATCACAGTGCCGGGACTGGATGCGCCAGCACGGAGTTAACTTTCAGCCGCCGCTCTCCGGCGCACTGCACGTCGCCCGCACCAACGCCTTTTTCATGGGCGGCGGCAAGGCTCTTATAAATGCTTATTACCGCAGCGCGGAGCAGATGGGTGTACAGATCCGCTACAACACCCCGGTCCAGGCGCTCGAATTGTATAACGGCGAATTCGTCGCCGCGCTGGCGGGTGAAGAAAGGATTGCCGCGAAAACCTGCGTCCTCGCCGCCGGCGGCTTTGAGTCTAACCGCGAGTGGCTGCGCGAAGCGTGGGGACAGAACGATCGTGGCGAATGGCCAGCCGATAACTTTCTCATCCGCGGAACCCGCTTTAACCAGGGCGTGCTGCTGAAATATATGATCGACGCCGGGGCTGACGTTATCGGCGATCCCTCGCAGTCACACTGCGTCGCCATTGACGCCCGGGCACCGCTCTATGATGGCGGGATCTGCACCCGCGTGGACTGCGTATCGCTGGGCGTGGTCGTAAACCGCGACGCCGAGCGCTTTTATGATGAAGGGGAAGATTTCTGGCCCAAACGTTATGCCATCTGGGGGCGGCTGGTCGCCCACCAGCCGGGACAAATCGGCTATTCAATTATCGACAGCAAAGCGATCGGTCACTTTATGCCGCCGGTTTTTCCCGGCGCCCAGGCCAATACTATCGAAGAACTGGCTCGCCAGCTGGGGCTGGACGCGGCGCGTCTGGCGCAAACCATCGCGCACTATAACGCCGCCTGCGTGCCGGGCCAGTTCGATCATACCTGCCTTGATAACTGCGCAACATCAGGCCTGACCCCACCGAAAACCCACTGGGCGCGTCCCATCGATTCGCCGCCTTACTACGGTTACGCCTTGCGCCCGGGGATCACTTTCACCTACCTCGGACTGTACGTCAATGAACGCGCCGCCGTCCATTTTGCGGGCAAACCCAGCCGTAACCTGTTCGTTGCTGGCGAAATGATGGCCGGCAACGTGTTGGGCAAAGGCTATACCGCCGGCGTAGGCATGTCGATTGGTACGACGTTCGGCCGCATTGCCGGCCAGCAGGCCGCCCGTGCGGCACAGCAGGAGATACATCATGAAGTCGCTTGAAAAGTTGATTATCGACGCGCAGATCATTACCGAGCCGGAAGCAGAAGTTGAACGGGTGATGCAGGTCTGTAACGCCTGCCGCTATTGCGAAGGGTTTTGCGCCGTGTTTCCGGCCATGACTCAGCGCCTGGCTTTTGGTAAAGCGGATATTAACTACCTGGCCAACCTGTGCCACAACTGCGGCGCCTGCCTGCATGCCTGCCAGTATGCGCCGCCGCATGAGTTTGCCATTAATGTCCCGAAAGCGATGGCGGAAGTCCGCCTGGAAACCTATCAGCACTATGCCCAGCCCGCGGCTTTCAGCAGCCTCTACCGTCGGGCCGGCGTGACCACGGTGCTGGCGCTGGTCGCCGGTTTGATCCTCTTTTTGCTGTTGGCGATGGGGCTCAATGGCTCGCTGCTTCATCCACCGCTGGCCGGCGATTTTTACCGGATATTTCCCCATAACCTGCTGGCCTGGATGTTTGGCTCGGTCTTCATTCTGGCCATAGGGTTACTGATGAGCGGGGTGATCCGCTTCTGGCGCGAGATTTCACCGGGTCAGCCTCAGGCTATCGACATCGCTACAGCCTCGCATAATGCGCTCACGCTGAAGTATCTCGACGGCGGGCACGGTAAAGGCTGCAACGAGGCTGATGACGCGTTTACCCTGATGCGCCGCCGTTTCCATCACTTTACCTTCTACGGTTTTCTGCTCTGTTTCGCCGCCACCGTGGTGGCTACGGGTTATCACTATATCGCCGGCTGGGAGGCCCCCTACCCTTTCTTCAGCGTACCGGTTGTACTGGGCACGCTCGGCGGTATCGGCCTGCTGGTCGGCCCGGCGGGTTTGCTATGGCTAAACCTGCGCCGCTCGCCGCTGCACGGCGATGCGCGGCAAAAGCCGATGGATCGCGGCTTTATTCTGCTGCTGTTTTTGACCAGCCTGACCGGACTGGCCCTGCTGGCAGGGCGCGATACCTCGTGGATGGGCGTCCTGCTCGCCATTCATCTCGGCGTTGTGATGGCGCTGTTTTTAACCCTGCCATACGGAAAATTTGCCCACGGATTTTATCGCTGTGCGGCGTTACTCAAGTGGGCAATTGAGAAACGGCGCGGAAAACAGGCGGCAGTCGCAGGCGACTAGTCCGCTCATCTTACCTCTATAAAAACAAGATAAAGACAATGGAGAGCAACCCCTATGACGCAATCATCATCGCGCGCCGGTACCTTCGGCGCTATTCTCCGCGTGACCAGCGGTAATTTTCTCGAGCAATTCGACTTTTTTCTGTTCGGTTTTTACGCCACCTACATCGCCAGAACGTTCTTTCCGGCGGAAAGTGAGTTTGCGGCGTTAATGCTCACCTTCGCCGTGTTTGGTTCGGGCTTCCTGATGCGCCCTATCGGGGCGATAGTGCTGGGGGCCTATATCGACAGAATCGGGCGGCGTAAAGGGCTGATGGTGACGCTGGCGATTATGGGCTGCGGGACGCTGCTGATAGCACTGGTCCCCGGCTATCACACCATCGGCGTTCTCGCCCCCATTCTGGTATTAGTCGGCCGTCTGCTGCAGGGATTCTCAGCGGGCGTAGAGCTCGGCGGCGTGTCGGTCTACCTGTCGGAAATCGCCACCCCGGGGAAAAAGGGGTTCTATACCAGCTGGCAATCCGCCAGCCAGCAGGTGGCTATCGTGGTCGCGGCGCTGATTGGCTACGCGCTAAACGAAACGCTTGGCCATGATGAGATCGCCGAATGGGGCTGGCGTATCCCCTTCTTTATTGGTTGTCTGATCATTCCGCTGATTTTTGTACTGCGGCGTTCGCTACAGGAAACCGAAGCTTTCCTGCAGCGTAAACATCGTCCTGATACCCGAGAAATCCTGAGCACGATTGTAAAAAACTGGCGCATCATCTCGGCGGGCACCTTACTGGTGGCGATGACCACGACCACTTTTTACTTTATTACCGTTTATACCCCAACCTACGGGAGAGCCGTGCTGCATCTGAGCGCTCGCGATAGCCTGCTGGTCACCATGCTGGTCGGTATCTCTAACTTTATCTGGTTACCGATTGGCGGGACAATTTCTGACAGAATAGGCCGTCGTCCGGTGCTGATGGGCATCACCCTGCTGGCGCTGCTTACCACCTGGCCGGTGATGCACTGGCTCACCGCCGCGCCGGATTTTACCCGTATGACGCTGGTCCTGCTCTGGTTCTCGTTTTTCTTCGGTATGTATAACGGCGCGATGGTCGCGGCGCTGACCGAAGTGATGCCGGTCTACGTCCGCACCGTGGGCTTTTCGCTGGCCTTTAGCCTCGCCACCGCTATCTTTGGCGGCCTGACGCCGGCTATTTCCACCGCGCTGGTCGAGATCACCGGGGATAAAAGCTCGCCGGGCTGGTGGCTGATGTGCGCTGCGCTATGCGGACTTGCCGCAACCGCCATGCTCTTTACTCGCCTGAGCCGCAGCTATCAGCCAGCAGAAATACCCCGCTAAAATAGCCGCGGGCGGAGTTTACGCTCCGCCCGCTTTGCCTATCTCCGCCTGGATTAACGGGGCGTATTGTTGCTGCGGATCTCTTTCCAGAGCTGGTCGCAGCGCGCCTGCACGGCCTGATCGTTACCGGTTTTGCGCGCCTGGATACACTGTTGATAGTCCAGCACCCGCACGCTTTCCTGGGTGGCGAACTGCTGGTGCTGTTTCTCTTGCTTAAGCACGTTCAGTACGCTCTGACAGGCTTCAACCTTATCCGGGTTCCCCTCCGCGCTAGTAATGCAGGCGCTGTAGGCGTCTCTCAACTTTGAGTCTTCTTTCGGCGCTGGCGACTGCGTACAGGCAACCAGACCTGTTGCCATAATGGCGACAAGCAGTAACTTCTTCATAATCAACCTCGGGATATTGCGGCAGGCTCACGCCCGCCGCTCAGGCATCAGAAAATGGTGAACGGTGCGATAACCATGAACTTCACGTCGCGCTCATCCTGGAAGATGTTACCGTAACCGCCGCTCCAGCTCGGGATATCGGAGTGGTTGTCGTATTGCGTAAAGTGGAGTTTGAACAGCGTGCCCTTCGCGCGCCCTTCCTGAACGGTATACATGGCGTCCAGGCTATAGGCGGACTCTTCCAGGCGTTTATCCGGGTTGTAGTAGGCATCAGGCGAGGACATTCTGCCCGGCTTCGCATCCCAGGCATATACATAGGATGCGCCAAAGGCCCAGCCCGGCATGTTCCAGTTCTTCATGTCATACATCGCGCCGAAGAACACCGCTTTTTCACCGTTGGCGTTGAAGTCCGAGCGGTTATCCCACCAGATATCCAGCCGACCGTTAGAAGAGGCGTAGGTTGGCGTCATACGCTGCAGGAAGTAGCCCTGCTGGCCGTCAGCTTTAACCCAGGTTCCTTCCAGACGCAGGTCCAGCACGTCGGCCACCTTATAGCCAAAGGTCAATGCCTGCAGCCACGCGGTGCCGTCATAAATATCGTTAGCCCCGCCGTTGCTGACTTTATCGCGGGTGCCGTAGAACTGATAGCTGGTGGTTAACGGCGTGCCTGCAACATCAAATTTATAGCTGGCTTTGGCAAAATACTGGTCGATGTAACCCTGGGCCTGACCAAATGCTGCTTCCAGCACCAGGTCGTTTTTAAAATCATATTTGGCGCCGAGAGAGTGAAGGTAATCCACCTTGGTTTTCTTATCGTTCTGGTAAAACTCATCCATCTCAATATGCCACGGCGCTTTATACTCGTTCGTCCACATATAGGAGAAACTCAGCGCGCCCGCGTCGCCATAGTCAAAATTAGCGCCGGCTTCCGCGCCCTGATAGGTGCCGGGCATAAAGCTCCAGTGCGGAGCCAACAGCGTTTGGCCGGTTGGCTGAATATAGCCCGCGCGCGCCCACGCCGGACCAAATTTAAATTTTGCGGCAGCTTTATACAGGCTGATCCCGCTCTTATCGCCGGAATAGTCTTCGTCGTAGGTTTTATTGCGCGAGGAGAAAGCGATTTCGTTCGGGTGACCGCTCTCGCTGCTTTCGCCCATTTCGATGGCGGTAAAGGCAGCAACGTCAATGCCGAACATATCGGCGGCGTAGCCGGACTGGAAGTCGAGGTTGGCGTTCCAGGTAGAGTGCGACAGGTTAGTTTTATATTTGTCGCCGTCGGTCACATCTTTACGGTCGCGTTCACGTTGCCAGTAATAGATGCCGCCGGTTAACGTTGAATCATCAATGAACCCTTCTGCTTTTGCATCCGGCACCATTGCAAATCCTGACAGGGCTGTGACACCGGCAATAGCCAGCGCCAGCGTACTACGTTTGCCACTAAACGTACGCATATGCATATCCTCTTTGACGTTTTAAAAGTGCGGTTACCAGGGGCAACACGCAAAAAATAAAATAAAAATACTTTAAAAGTGGTGCGGTAAAAATTCGCATAACCACTGGCTATAGACTATTTTTCGTGACGCGAATTATCAATCTCTTTCGCCGACCAAAGATGAAGATTATGACAAAGCGCACATAATTTATGTCTTTTTGTTTCAGTCTTAGAAGTCACACATTTAGCGGGGGAAGTGCTTGCAAAAACTGACAAAATTAAGAGAAATGAAAGCGATTACATATTTCCAGGGGATAAAGAGAAAGGGTTAAAAATCGCGTTTATTACAATCTGTAAACAAGATTAATTCGCATCGCGAAAATATGAGATTTTAATTCTCTGATTCTGAATAAAAAAAACGCCGCTGTAAGCGGCGTTGTCCTTCGCGGCGGAGAATTACGCGCCGGCTTTTGCCCATGTATCGCGCAGACCGACGGTGCGGTTAAACACCAGATTGGTTGCGGTTGCATAGCGGCTATCCAGGCAGAAATACCCTTCGCGCTCGAACTGATACGCTTTTTCCGGCTGCGCCTGCGCCAGGCTTGGCTCGGCAAAACCCTGTTTGATAACCAGCGATTCCGGGTTCATCACCGAGAGGAAATCCTCCGCCGCGCCCGGGTTCGGTACGCTGAACAGGCGATCGTACAGACGGATTTCGACCGGCAGCGCGTGCGCCGCGCTCACCCAGTGAATCACGCCCTTCACCTTGCGGCCGTCGGCCGGATCTTTGCTCAGGGTGTCGGCATCATAGGTACAGAAAATCGTGGTGATATTGCCTTCCGCATCTTTCTCCACGCGCTCCGCTTTGATGACGTAAGCATTGCGCAGGCGAACTTCTTTGCCCAGCACCAGACGCTTGTACTGCTTGTTCGCTTCCTCGCGGAAGTCGGCGCGATCGATCCAGATTTCGCCGCTGAACGGCACCTCGCGGCTACCCATCTCCGGTTTATTGGGATGATTCGGCATAGTGACGATTTCGCTGCCGCCCTGCGGATAGTTTTCGATCACCAGCTTAACCGGGTCGATAACGGCCATGGCACGCGGAGCATTTTCGTTCAAATCTTCGCGGATGCAGGATTCCAGGGCAGCGATTTCGATAGTGTTGTCCTGCTTGGTCACGCCGATGCGTTTGCAGAACTCACGGATAGACTCTGCGGTATAGCCGCGACGGCGCAGGCCGGAAATGGTCGGCATACGCGGGTCATCCCAGCCTTCGACGTGTTTTTCCGTCACCAGCTGATTCAACTTACGCTTGGACATCACGGTGTATTCAAGGTTGAGGCGCGAGAATTCATACTGACGCGGATGCACGGGAATGCTGATGTTATCCAGCACCCAATCGTACAGGCGGCGGTTATCCTGAAACTCGAGAGTACACAGAGAGTGGGTAATTCCTTCCAGCGCATCGCTGATGCAGTGGGTAAAGTCGTACATCGGGTAGATGCACCACTTGCTTCCGGTCTGATGGTGATCGGCAAACTTAATACGGTACAGTACCGGATCGCGCATCACGATAAACGGCGAAGCCATATCGATTTTCGCGCGCAGGCAGGCTTTACCCTCGGCAAATCCACCGCTACGCATTTTTTCAAACAGCGCCAGGTTCTCTTCCACGCTGCGATCGCGATACGGGCTATTTTTACCCGGCTCTTTCAGGGTGCCGCGGTACTCACGGATCTCATCTGCTGACAGTTCATCAACGTAGGCCAGGCCTTTATTGATTAATTCAACCGCATACTGGTGCAGCTGATCGAAATAATCAGACGAGTAGCAAACATCCCCGGACCAGTGGAAACCTAACCACTGCACGTCGTTTTTAATCGACTCAACGTATTCGATATCTTCTTTCACCGGGTTGGTGTCATCGAAACGCAGGTTGCATTGGCCCTGGTAATCCTGAGCGATACCAAAGTTCAGGCAAATGGATTTTGCGTGGCCAATGTGCAGATAGCCGTTCGGTTCCGGTGGAAAACGGGTATGAACGGTGGTGTGCTTACCAGTAGCCAGATCTTCATCAATGATCTGACGAATAAAGTTAGTCGGGCGGGCTTCTGCCTCACTCATCGTGGGTTCCTCAAAGCGTAAACAACGTATAACGGCACATGATCTTACAAGCAGGGCGTAGAGACAACTATTAGTTACGCAAAATACGTATCAGAAGGAGATTATGGGGTTGTTTGCGGTAAAAAAAAGCGGCGCAGGTTTCGCTGCGCCGCCGAGGCATAAACGCCACTCAGGAGTCTTATTTGCCTTTAATTTCGTACAACGGCGTCTGGCCCGCTACAACCTTGCCGGTTGCCTGGATAACCAGCGCGCTGTAGTCGTCGCTGTTGCTGCATACGACCGGGCTAATCATCGAACGTGCGTTAGCGTTCAGGAACTCAAGATCCAGTTCCAGAATCGGCTGACCCGCTTTCACTTCCGCGCCCTCTTCCACCAGGCGTTTAAAGCCCTGGCCGTTAAGCGCAACGGTATCGATACCCATATGGACGACGATTTCCGCGCCGTTTTCCGTCTCCAGACAGAAAGCATGGTTAGTGTTGAAAATCTTCACTACGGTGCCCGCTGCCGGCGCAACAACAATCTTATCGGTCGGTTTCACCGCCACGCCGTCGCCGACGGCTTTGCTGGCGAAGGCTTCATCCGGCACCTGCTCCAGGGCCACAATGTCGCCAGTAATCGGCGAAACCAGCGCTTCGACGGTTTTCGCGTTAGCGACGGCCTGCGGTTTAGCGGCCGGAGCGGCTGCGGGCGCGCTGTTTGAAGTCGCTGCTGCTGCGGCAACCGGGCCGCGGGCAACCACTTTCTTCATTTCATCACCGACGGATTCGGCTTTCGCACCGACGATAACCTGGATGGTCTGCTTGTTCAGTTTAACCACACCGGAAGCACCGAGGCGCTTACAGGCCGCATCGTTTACCAGCGCGGAGTCCGCAACGGTCAGGCGCAGGCGGGTAATGCAGGCATCGATCGCTTTCAGGTTATCGGTACCGCCAACCGCCGCAATGTAGTTGGTCGCCAACTGGGTTAAGCCCTCTTCGGTATTGCTGTTGGCTTCTTCAGTGACCACATCATCCACTTTATCTTCACGACCCGGCGTTTTCAGATTGAACATGCGGATTACCGCGCTGAACAGCAGGAAGTAGATAACGAAGAAGACAACACCCATCACAATCAGCATCCAGACGTTCTTGCTGGCTGCCGGCAGGCTGTACATCAGAACATAGTCGATAGCGCCTGCAGAGAAAGAGAAGCCCGCATGGATACCCAGCGCCGTCGCAACGAACAGGCTGATGCCGGTCAGGATAGCGTGCAGGAGATACAGCAGCGGCGCCAGGAACATGAACAGGAATTCCAGCGGCTCAGTCACACCGGTCAGGAATGCGGTGATGGCAACCGACAGCAGCATACCGCCGACCATAGGACGACGCTCTTTAGGCGCCGCGAAGTACATCGCCAGCGCCGCGCCCGGCAGACCGAACATCATGATCGGGAAGAAGCCGGACATGAACATCCCCGCGGTGCCGTCACCGGCATAGAAGCGGTTGATATCACCGTGGAATACCGCGCCAGCAGCGTTAGTGAACTCACCAATCTGGAACCAGGCGATGGTGTTCAGCACCTGGTGCAGACCCGTCGGGATCAGCAGACGGTTGATGAAACCAAAGATACCGGAGCCGAGCGCGCCCGCGCCGACAATCCATTCACCACCAGCATGGATGGCGTTCTGCACCGGCGGCCAGACGTAGCCGAAGATGGCTGCCAGTACCAGACAGAAGAAGCCGGTTGCGATCGGCACAAAGCGTTTGCCGCCGAAGAAGCTCAGGAAGTCAGGCAGTTTGATGCCCGACCAGCGGTTATACACGGCGCCGCCGACCAGACCGGTAATGATACCTGCCAGGACGCCCATGTTGATGGCCGGGTTGATGGTGACCATCGCTTTAGTCAATACGAAGTAACCTACCGCCCCCGCCAGCGCTGCGGCACCGGCGCTGTCTTTCGACCAGCTGGATGCAACACCGATAGCGAAAATCAGCGCCAGGTTATCAAAGATTGCCCCGCCCGCCTGCGCGATAAACGAAATGTTAAGCAGATCGGGTTGCCCGAATCGCAGCAGCAGCGCCGCGACCGGCAGCACTGCGATAGGGAGCTGTAACGCCCTACCGAGTCGCTGGAAAAAACCTAAAATATTCATCTTATTCCCCCTATGAGACCCCGTTGAGGCTCATTAAAGCCACTTTATTATTGTGTAACCTGGTTAAATTTTTAACTTACCTGCAAAGTGTCTGAAAAATTAATTCGTCTCGCAAATTAAATGGCTATTTTTTGTGACAATAGTCACCAAATATCGTATTCACCTCCGCCTTTGACTGGCTAACAACGAAAACTTATTTTATCATTCAAAAAATCAACACGGATTGACCCCGGTCGGCGCAGTAACTGCAATACTCTTACTAGTATGCTGGCGCCAATCCGCCAGGTTCTAATTTAACTATTGAGGTGAACAATGAGACTGATCCCCCTGGTAACTGCTGAACAAGTCGGTAAATGGGCTGCCCGGCATATCGTTAACCGCATCAACGCGTTCAAACCGACTGCAGACCGTCCGTTTGTCCTCGGTCTGCCTACCGGCGGTACGCCTCTGACCGCTTATAAAGCGCTGGTTGAGATGCACAAAGCAGGCCAGGTTAGTTTTAAGCATGTTGTGACCTTCAACATGGATGAGTACGTTGGTCTGCCGAAAGATCACCCGGAAAGCTATCATAGCTTTATGCACCGCAACTTCTTTGATCACGTTGATATCCCGGCGGAAAATATTAATCTGCTGAATGGTAACGCGCCGGATATTGATGCAGAATGCCGTCGTTATGAAGAAAAAATTCGTTCTTACGGTAAAATCCACCTGTTTATGGGCGGCGTGGGTAACGATGGCCACATCGCTTTTAACGAACCAGCCTCTTCTCTGGCTTCACGCACGCGTATTAAAACCCTGACCCACGATACTCGCGTAGCGAACTCCCGCTTCTTCGACGGCGACGTTGATCAGGTGCCGAAGTACGCGCTGACCGTTGGCGTGGGCACCCTGCTGGACGCGGAAGAAGTGATGATTCTGGTACTGGGCCATCAGAAAGCGCTGGCGCTGCAGGCGGCGGTTGAAGGCAACGTTAACCATATGTGGACTATTACCTGTCTGCAGCTGCATCCGAAAGCCGTTGTGGTCTGCGATGAGCCGTCCACCATGGAACTAAAAGTTAAGACCCTGAAATATTTCAACGAATTAGAAGCTGAAAACATCAAAGGTCTGTAATGTAGTCTCGTCCCGCGGCTGCCCCCGCGGGACAATCATTTTTGATAACCGGGGGTCGTAATGTATGCATTAACCCAAGGCCGGATTTATACCGGTCATGAAATTCTGGATGACCATGCGATTGTTATCGCCAATGGCCTTATCGAACGTATCTGTCCTCAAACAGAGCTGCCAACCGGTATCGAACAGCGCTCGGTTGATGGTGCAATCCTTGCCCCCGGTTTTATCGACATCCAGCTTAACGGCTGCGGCGGCGTGCAGTTTAACGACACGGCGGACGCGGTGACCGTTGAAACGCTGGAAATTATGCAGAAAGCCAATGAACGCTCCGGCTGCACCAGCTATCTGCCCACCCTGATTACCGCCAGCGATGATCTGATGAAGCAGGGCGTGCGCGTGATGCGTGAATACCTGCAAAAACATCCTCACCAGGCGCTGGGTCTGCATCTTGAAGGCCCGTGGCTGAATATTGTTAAAAAAGGCACCCACAATCCGGACTACGTACGTAAGCCGGATGCCGCGCTGGTCGATTTCCTGTGTCAAAACGCGGATGTCATCACCAAAATCACCCTGGCGCCGGAACGCGTGGAACCAGAAGTTATCCGTAAACTGGTCGCGGCAGGCATCATCGTTTCCGCCGGTCACTCCAACGCGACGCTCAAAGAAGCAAAAGTCGGCTTCCGCTCCGGCATCACTTTCGCTACCCATCTGTTTAACGCCATGCCGTATATCACCGGCCGCGAACCGGGTCTCGCCGGCGCGATTTTCGACGAGCCGGATGTCTACTGCGGTATTATCGTCGATGGTATGCATGTCGATTACGCTAACGTTCGCCTCGCTAAACGCCTGAAAGGCGATAAGCTGTGTCTCGTTACTGATGCAACGGCTCCGGCAGGCGCCAATATTGAGCAGTTCATTTTTGCTGGTAAAACAATATACTACCGGAACGGCCTGTGCGTAGATGAGAACGGTACCCTCAGCGGGTCTTCATTGACCATGATTGAAGGGGTGCGTAACCTCGTTGAGCATTGCGGCATCGCGCTGGACGAAGCGTTACGTATGGCAACGCTCTACCCTTCCCGTGCGATTGGCGTAGACAAACATTTGGGCTGCATTGCCCCGGGGATGGTCGCTAACCTGACCGCATTTACCCGCGACTATAAAATCACCAAGACCATCGTTAATGGTAACGAGGTCGTCACTGAGTAAGTAAAGTATGACAGCAGGCGGACAGGCTCAAATTGGTAACGTCGATCTCGTAAAACAGCTGAACAGCGCGGCCGTTTATCGGCTCATCGATCAGCACGGCCCCATCTCGCGTATCCAGATTGCGGAACAAAGCCAGCTTGCCCCTGCCAGCGTAACGAAAATTACGCGTCAGCTTATTGAACGCGGGCTGATCAAAGAAGTCGATCAGCAGGCCTCCACCGGGGGCCGCCGCGCTATCTCCATCGTTGCTGAAACCCGCAGCTTCCACGCCATCGGCGTACGCCTGGGCCGCTATGACGCCACCCTGACGCTCTATGATTTGAGCAGCAAAACGCTTGAAGAAGAGCACTACCCGCTGCCGGAAAGAACCCAGGAAACCCTGGAACACGCGCTGCTAAATATCATTGCCGCCTTTATGGAGCGCTGCCAGCGTAAAATCCGCGAACTGATCGCCATCTCGGTGATCCTGCCGGGACTGGTCGATCCGGAAAGCGGCGTCATTCGCTACATGCCGCACATCCAGGTTGAAAACTGGGGTCTGGTCGAAGCGCTGGAAAAAAAGTTTAAGGTCACCTGTTTTGTCGGTCACGATATCCGTAGCCTCGCGCTGGCGGAGCACTACTTCGGTGCGAGCCACGACTGCGAAGACTCCATTCTGGTGCGCGTACACCGCGGAACCGGCGCGGGGATCATCTCCAACGGGCGGATTTTTATTGGCCGTAACGGTAACGTCGGCGAAATCGGCCATATTCAGGTCGACCCCTTA
Source organism: Klebsiella sp. S69 (assembly GCF_016516145.1). Classification (NCBI taxonomy): domain Bacteria; kingdom Pseudomonadati; phylum Pseudomonadota; class Gammaproteobacteria; order Enterobacterales; family Enterobacteriaceae; genus Klebsiella; species Klebsiella sp. S69. The sequence continues at coordinate 68,565 of NZ_JACVUU010000009.1, forward strand.
GGCGAGCGCTGCCACTGCGGTAACTTCGGTTGTCTGGAGACCGTCGCCGCCAACGCGGCAATTGAACATCGCGTTCGTCATCTGCTGGAACAGGGTTATCAGAGCAAAATCTCCCTCGATGACTGTACGATCAAAACAATCTGTAAAGCCGCGAATAAAGGCGATGCGCTGGCCTGCGAGGTGATCGAGCACGTTGGCCGTCATCTGGGTAAAACTATCGCCATCGCCATTAACCTGTTTAATCCGCAAAAAGTGGTGATTGCCGGTGAGATCGTCGAAGCGGAAAAAGTGCTGTTGCCGGCTATTGAAGGCTGCATTAACACCCAGGCGCTGAAGGCATTTCGTAAAAATCTGCCGGTGGTCCGTTCTACGCTCGATCATCGTTCTGCCATCGGTGCTTTTGCTCTGGTCAAGCGCGCGATGCTTAACGGGATCCTGCTCCAGCGTTTGCTGGAAAGCTAAAGCCGCTTTATAGTTTCGCCTTTCTTTAACGATGTCGGACAGTCCATGACCATTCAAAACGTAATTTGTGATATTGACGGCGTGCTGATGCACGACAATGTGGCCGTACCGGGCGCCGCCGAATTCATCAAGCGCATTCTCGAAAAAGAGATGCCGCTGGTGATGCTGACTAACTACCCTTCGCAGACTGGCCAGGACCTGGCGAACCGCTTTGCGACCGCCGGAATTGATGTCCCTGATACCGCCTTTTATACCTCAGCGATGGCCACGGCGGATTTTCTGCGCCGTCAGGAAGGTAAAAAAGCCTATGTGGTCGGCGAAGGCGCGCTGATTCACGAACTGTACAAAGCCGGCTTTACCATCACTGACGTCAATCCTGATTTCGTTATCGTCGGTGAGACCCGATCCTTTAACTGGGAGATGATGCATAAAGCGGCGTTTTTTGTCGCCAACGGCGCGCGCTTTATCGCCACTAACCCTGATACGCACGGCCGCGGCTACTATCCGGCCTGCGGCGCGCTGTGCGCCGGCATCGAGAAAATCTCCGGGCGTAAGCCGTTCTATGTCGGTAAACCAAGCCCGTGGATCATCCGCTCCGCGCTGAATAAAATGCAGGCGCATTCGGAACAAACGGTTATCGTCGGCGATAATCTGCGCACGGATATTCTGGCGGGCTTCCAGGCCGGTCTGGAAACTATCCTGGTGCTTTCGGGCGTTGCCACGCTCGATGATATCGACAGCATGCCGTTCCGCCCCTCATGGATTTACCCTTCCGTTGCGGAAATTGATATTTTCTGAATAAAACCACGTCTCATGACGTGGTTTTTCTCTTTTAAAGCCCCAAAAAAGCCCTTCATCTAATAAAAAAGCCTCATTATTAAATATCATTCAATGAAAGCGCTTAAAACATGCTCTTTTTTCACTATTCAGCAATCGTCATTGCATTATTTCCTTTTCCAGCCGTAAAACCCTTGCGCCCTCCGCCCCTTTGCGGCATTTTCTTAAGCACGCACCAGGGCTTCGCAACGAGACGAAGCCTGCACAACATCAAATAAGACAGGGTAACGGAGAAGGCTATGTGTTCGATTTTTGGCGTACTGGATATTAAAACTGACGCAGGCGAGCTGCGTAAAAAGGCACTGGAACTCTCCCGCCTGATGCGCCACCGCGGCCCGGACTGGTCCGGCGTCTATGCCTGCGATAAAGCCATTCTGGCGCATGAACGCCTGTCAATCGTTGACGTGAACGCCGGCGCACAGCCGCTGTATAATGCCGCAAAAACGCACGCGCTCGCCGTCAACGGGGAAATCTACAACCATCAGGCGCTGCGCGCGGAATACGGCGATCGCTATGCCTTCCAGACCGGTTCCGACTGCGAAGTCATCCTCGCGCTGTATCAGGAAAAAGGTCCGGACTTCCTCGACGATCTGCAGGGAATGTTTGCTTTCGCGCTCTACGACAGTGAAAAAGACGCGTACCTGATTGGTCGCGACCACATCGGGATTATCCCGCTGTATATGGGCCACGACGAACACGGCAACTTCTACGTCGCTTCAGAAATGAAAGCGCTGGTACCGGTCTGCCGCACGATTAAAGAGTTCCCCGCAGGCAGCTACCTGTGGAGCAAAGATGGCGAAATTCGCCAGTACTATCAGCGCGACTGGTTCGACTATGACGCGGTGAAAGACAACGTCACGGACAAAAACGAGCTGCGTCAGGCGCTGGAAGAGTCGGTGAAAAGCCACCTGATGTCCGATGTTCCGTACGGCGTACTGCTCTCCGGCGGCCTGGACTCATCGGTAATTTCCGCTATCACCAAGAAATTTGCCGCCCGCCGCGTCGAGGATCAGGAAAAATCCGAAGCCTGGTGGCCGCAGTTGCACTCCTTCGCCGTTGGGCTGGAAGGCGCCCCCGACCTGAAAGCCGCGCAGGAAGTGGCTAACCATCTGGGTACCGTGCATCACGAGATCCACTTTACGGTCCAGGAAGGGCTGGACGCGATTCGCGATGTTATCTATCACATTGAAACTTACGATGTCACCACCATCCGCGCTTCGACGCCGATGTATCTGATGTCGCGTAAAATCAAAGCGATGGGCATCAAAATGGTGCTCTCTGGCGAGGGTTCTGATGAAGTGTTCGGCGGCTATCTCTATTTCCATAAAGCGCCAAACGCCAAAGAGCTGCACGAAGAGACGGTACGCAAACTGCAGGCGCTGCACATGTTCGACTGCGCCCGTGCGAACAAGGCGATGTCCGCCTGGGGCGTTGAAGCCCGCGTGCCGTTCCTCGATAAGAAGTTCCTTGATGTGGCAATGCGTATCAACCCGCAGGATAAAATGTGCGGCAACGGTAAAATGGAAAAACATATTCTGCGCGAATGTTTTGAATCTTATCTGCCAGCAAGCGTCGCCTGGCGGCAGAAAGAGCAGTTCTCTGACGGCGTCGGTTACAGCTGGATCGACACCTTAAAAGAGGTGGCCGCTGAACAAATTTCCGATCAGCAGTTGGAAACGGCCAGCTTCCGCTTCCCGTACAACACGCCATCGTCGAAAGAAGCCTATCTGTATCGTGAGATCTTTGAAGAGCTCTTCCCGGTACCGAGCGCCGCAGAATGCGTGCCTGGCGGCCCGTCCGTCGCCTGCTCCTCCGCAAAAGCGATCGAGTGGGATGAATCTTTCAAAAAAATGAACGATCCGTCCGGACGCGCGGTGGGCGTACACCAGTCGGCCTACTAAGCCTCGTTTTTTGCCAAACGGACTCTTCGGAGTCCGTTTTTACTTTGAGCCTTATTTAAGCCGCTAAAAACGATAAATAACCAATAATTGCCGATTATTGCGCCACGCTGTTCGCAACCTAACCAAACAGTTACTTTCAGCCCATTTTCAATGAAAAAGAGGTTGACGCTTCAAAGCTCAATACGCATAATGCGCCCCGCAACGCCGATAAGGTAACGCGAAAAAAAAGATGGCTACGTAGCTCAGCTGGTTAGAGCACATCACTCATAATGATGGGGTCACAGGTTCGAATCCCGTCGTAGCCACCATCTTTTTTGCGGGAGTGGCGAAATTGGTAGACGCACCAGATTTAGGTTCTGGCGCCGCAAGGTGTGCGAGTTCAAGTCTCGCCTCCCGCACCATTTACTCGTTCGCGTTGTAAGTAAAAGTTTTTTGTTGGGGTATCGCCAAGCGGTAAGGCACCGGTTTTTGATACCGGCATTCCCTGGTTCGAATCCAGGTACCCCAGCCATATTTTCGATGTTTGCGGTTCACCGCGACGGTATTGGGGTATCGCCAAGCGGTAAGGCACCGGTTTTTGATACCGGCATTCCCTGGTTCGAATCCAGGTACCCCAGCCATCGAAAATAGAATACGTATCTGGCTACGTAGCTCAGCTGGTTAGAGCACATCACTCATAATGATGGGGTCACAGGTTCGAATCCCGTCGTAGCCACCATATCAAGGAATTATTGATTCAGTTCGATAAATCCAGAAAGAAATTGGGGTATCGCCAAGCGGTAAGGCACCGGATTCTGATTCCGGCATTCCGAGGTTCGAATCCTCGTACCCCAGCCAATTTCAAAAGACGCTCGCTTCAGAGGAGCGCTTGTTGAAGTCTCTCCAGGCTGTGATTAAGTCTGACTTCAGCACAAGATAGCCAAAATAAAATTGGGGTATCGCCAAGCGGTAAGGCACCGGATTCTGATTCCGGCATTCCGAGGTTCGAATCCTCGTACCCCAGCCAATAAACAGCAAAAAGCTCGCTTCGGCGAGCTTTTTGCGTTCTGGTATTTCGGTGATACCGGCGGAACTTCCCGACCCGGCCGCATCTACGGCAGCCGGGCCGCTAACGTTACAACCCCAACGCGTATTTCAACGCCTGACGCTTCAGTCCGCCAGCGCGCTCGGCCGCCATCAGCCCAATATTTCTCAGTATCCGCACCGGTGGCAAATCGTTGCTAAATCCGGCGTAAAACAGATCCATCCCCGACTGCATAATAAAGTTGTCCGCCTGACGGCGCGTCTGGTAGCGCTTGAGCACCGGTAGGCTGGCCCACTCTTCGCCGTGGGCTTTTGCCCTGGCCAGGACATCCAGCAGCGCATCGACATCGCGATAGCCCAAATTGACCCCCTGCCCCGCCAGCGGATGAATGGTGTGCGCAGCATCGCCCACCAGCGCCAGCCCAGGTTTGACATACTGCAATGCATGGCGACGGGTCAACGGAAACGCGCCCGCGCTTAGCGGCGTCATCTCTCCCAGCCGCGCCGGGAAGTGGCGAATAATTTCCTGCTGTAGCTGAGCCATGCTCATGCCCTGCAGCTGGCGAATCCTCGCCGGCGTGTCGTACCACACCAGCGAAGCCCAATGGTCGAACAGCGGTAAAAACGCCCGTGGCCCCGCAGGGGTGAACTGCTGCCAGGTACTATCTCCGGGATCCTCCGCGCACTGCACGCTGATTAACATACAGGATTGTTGGTACTGCCAGGCATGGATACCGATTCCTGCCAGCTGCCGCACCTGTGAACTGGCGCCGTCCGCGCCCACCACCAGCCGTGCATCAAGCTGGCTGCCATCGGTCAGCGTGACCGAAGCGTGCGTCTCTGCGCGACGCATCTCCTGAAGCGATGTGCCCACCCGCAGGGAGATGTTCTCGTGGGTCTCCAGCGCCTGCCATAGGGCACGCTGCAGGACGTTATTCTCTACCATATAGCCCAGTTCCGGCAGCTTCAGCTCCGCGGCGTTAAACACCACATGCGCGCTTTCCCACTCCCAGGTCTCGAGCTGGCGATAGGCATGGGCGCGCATGGACCGCACGCTATCCCAGACGCCCAGGCCTCTCAGCAGCCCTACCGATGAGGCGCCGATCGCCGAAATACGCACGTCAGGCGTGGAAGAAGCGTCAAAAGCCGGCGGCGCGTTTTTTTCAATGACCGTCACCGTAAAGCCCTGCTGCGCCAGGCCTAGCGCCAGGGCGCCGCCGACCATCCCGCCGCCAACGATAACGACATCTGTTGCATGAATTGTCATGGCTATTATCCTTAAACCCGAATCTCCTCAGTTTACCGGATTTTTATTCGGCTTGCGGTGATTACGGTCGTACTGGTCAGGGCGCGGTCAAAGCATTACAATACGCGCCCTGCAATCCTGGCTTTATATCCGTCACCCTTCACATTGCAGAGCAACATCCGGTGAAGACGCTGACTTTGGGTATACCTAATTAAGCATGAGCAAGTCGATGACAAAAAAACTCCATATTAAAACCTGGGGCTGTCAGATGAACGAATACGATTCATCAAAGATGGCCGATCTGCTGGATGCCACCCACGGGTATCAACTCACCGAAGTGGCGGAAGAAGCGGATGTGCTGCTGCTCAATACCTGCTCAATCCGTGAGAAGGCTCAGGAAAAAGTTTTCCATCAGCTAGGACGCTGGAAGCTGTTAAAAGAGAAGAACCCCAACCTGATCATTGGCGTTGGCGGCTGCGTGGCTTCTCAGGAAGGCGATCATATTCGCCAGCGCGCCCACTATGTCGATATTATTTTTGGGCCGCAGACCCTGCACCGTCTGCCGGAAATGATCAACTCGGTACGAGGCAACCGCAGCCCGGTCGTCGATATCAGCTTCCCGGAAATCGAAAAGTTCGACCGCCTGCCGGAACCGCGCGCCGAAGGCCCAAGCGCCTTTGTTTCCATCATGGAAGGCTGCAATAAGTACTGCACCTACTGCGTGGTGCCTTACACCCGCGGTGAGGAAGTGAGCCGCCCAAGCGACGATATCCTGTTTGAAATCGCCCAGCTTGCGGCTCAGGGCGTACGTGAAGTCAACCTGCTCGGGCAGAACGTGAACGCCTGGCGCGGGGAAAACTACGACGGCACCACCGGTAGCTTTGCCGATCTCCTGCGTCTGGTTGCGGCGATCGACGGTATCGACCGGATCCGCTTTACCACCAGCCACCCCATCGAGTTCACCGACGATATCATCGAGGTTTACCGCGATACGCCGGAGCTGGTCAGCTTCCTGCACCTGCCGGTACAGAGCGGTTCCGACCGCGTGCTGAACCTGATGGGCAGAACCCATACGGCGCTGGAATATAAAGCGATTATCCGTAAACTGCGCGCGGCGCGTCCGGATATTCAGATCAGCTCCGACTTCATCGTCGGCTTCCCTGGCGAAACCACCCAGGATTTCGAGCAGACCATGAAGCTGATTGCCGATGTGAATTTCGACATGAGCTACAGCTTCATCTTCTCCGCGCGTCCGGGAACGCCGGCGGCCGATATGGTCGACGATGTACCGGAAGAGGATAAGAAGCAGCGTCTGTATATTCTGCAGGAGCGCATCAACCAGCAGGCGATGGCCTGGAGCCGCCGTATGCTCGGCACCGTGCAGCGCATTCTGGTGGAAGGTACCTCACGCAAGAGCATCATGGAGCTGTCTGGCCGCACCGAGAATAGCCGCGTGGTGAACTTCGAAGGCTCGCCTGAGATGATCGGTAAGTTTGTTGATGTCGAGATCACCGACGTCTGGACAAACTCCCTGCGCGGTAAAGTGGTGCGCACAGAGGACGAAATGGGTCTGCGTATCGCGGAAACCCCGGAGTCGGTGATTGCCCGTACCCGTAAAGAAAACGATTTGGGCGTCGGTATCTACCAGCCATAATCCGTTCAGGCCTGCCGCTCCGGCAGGCCTTGTATTTCCTCTCCTGAACCCAATATCTACAGCGATGCTTGCGCCATATTCCGATGACGTGAATAATTTCCTGACCGGCTACCCTCCGGCTATCAATGTATAAGAGGAACAGTTTGAATACAGACACTCGCGAAATCACCCTTGAGCCCGCGGACAACGCCCGTCTGCTGAGCCTGTGCGGCCCGTTTGATGACAACATTAAACAGCTGGAACGCCGTCTCGGCATCGAGATTAACCGTCGTGACAACCACTTTAAACTGACCGGCCGGCCGATTTGCGTCACCGCAGCGGCGGATATCCTGCGCAGTCTGTACGTTGATACCGCGCCGATGCGCGGCGAAATTCAGGATATTGAACCGGAACAAATTCATCTGGCGATCAAAGAAGCCCGCGTGCTGGAGCAGAGCGCCGAAAGCGTGCCGGATTACGGCAAGGCCGTGAATATCAAAACCAAGCGTGGCGTGATTAAGCCGCGTACGCCGAATCAGGCTCAGTACATCGCCAATATTCTTGACCATGATATTACCTTCGGCGTCGGCCCTGCCGGGACCGGGAAAACCTACCTGGCGGTCGCCGCAGCGGTAGACGCGCTGGAGCGCCAGGAGATCCGCCGTATTCTTCTGACCCGTCCGGCGGTTGAGGCCGGCGAAAAACTGGGCTTCCTGCCCGGCGATCTGAGCCAGAAAGTGGACCCGTACCTGCGGCCGCTGTACGACGCGCTGTTTGAGATGCTCGGCTTCGAGAAAGTTGAAAAGCTGATTGAGCGCAACGTGATTGAAGTCGCGCCGCTGGCCTATATGCGCGGCCGTACGCTGAACGATGCGTTCATCATTCTTGATGAAAGCCAGAACACCACCATCGAACAGATGAAAATGTTCCTGACTCGTATCGGCTTTAACTCTAAGGCGGTCATTACCGGCGACGTCACGCAGATTGACCTGCCGCGCAGCACCAAATCGGGCCTGCGCCACGCAATTGAAGTGCTGGCAGAAGTCGATGAGATTAGCTTCAACTTCTTCCATAGCGAAGACGTGGTGCGCCATCCGGTGGTTGCCCGTATCGTTAACGCCTATGAAGCCTGGGAAGAAGCAGACCAGAAACGTAAAGCAGAGCTGGCCGCCGAGCGCAAACGCGAAGCCCAGGAACAGGAGCATAAATGAGTCAGGTCATTCTCGATTTACAGCTGGCTTGCGAAGATAACAGCGGAATGCCGGATGAAGCCCTGTTTCAGCGCTGGGTCGATAGCGTTATTCCGCAGTTCCAGGAGGAGTCGGAACTCACGATTCGGCTGGTTGATGAAGCGGAAAGCCACGAGCTGAATCTGACCTATCGTGGGAAAGATAAACCGACTAACGTGCTCTCTTTCCCCTTCGAAGCGCCGCCCGGCATCGAAATGCCGCTGCTTGGCGATCTGGTCATCTGTCGTCAGGTGGTCGAGCAGGAAGCGCAAGAGCAAGGTAAACCGCTGGAGGCGCACTGGGCGCATATGGTCGTCCACGGTAGCCTGCATCTTTTGGGCTATGACCATATTATTGATGAAGAAGCGGAAGAGATGGAATCCCTCGAAACGGAGATAATGCTTGCTCTGGGCTATGAGGATCCGTACATTGCCGAGAAGGAATAACCTGTTGCCGGCTTTGCCGGCGACTGGCCGCTATGCCGGGCGCTGAGTATACGCGTGACGAGCGACTATTTAACCAACATGAGAACCCATACGACGCCATGAGCGACGACAATTCACACAGTAGCGACACAGTAAACAGCAAAAAGGGATTCTTCTCCCTGTTACTCAGCCAGCTTTTTCACGGGGAACCGAAAAACCGTGATGAACTGCTGGCGCTGATCCGTGATTCCGGGCAAAACGACCTTATCGACGAAGATACGCGCGATATGCTCGAAGGGGTAATGGATATCGCCGACCAGCGCGTCCGCGACATCATGATCCCCCGCTCGCAGATGATTACCCTGAAACGCAACCAGACGCTGGACGAGTGCCTCGATGTGATCATCGAATCCGCCCACTCGCGTTTCCCGGTGATCAGCGAAGACAAAGATCACATCGAAGGGATTCTGATGGCCAAAGATCTGCTGCCGTTTATGCGCAGCGATGCTGAAGCCTTCAGCATGGAAAAAGTGTTGCGCCCGGCGGTTGTCGTGCCCGAAAGCAAGCGGGTTGACCGCATGCTGAAGGAGTTCCGCTCCCAGCGTTATCATATGGCTATCGTTATCGATGAGTTTGGCGGCGTCTCGGGTCTGGTGACCATTGAAGATATCCTTGAGCTGATCGTCGGTGAGATAGAAGACGAATATGACGAAGAAGAAGATATCGATTTCCGTCAGCTGAGCCGCCATACGTGGACGGTACGCGCGCTGGCCTCAATCGAAGACTTCAACGAAGCCTTCAGCACCCACTTCAGCGATGAAGAGGTTGATACCATCGGTGGTCTGGTGATGCAGGCCTTTGGCCATCTGCCCGCCCGCGGCGAGTCTATCGACATTGATGGTTACCAATTCAAGGTCGCAATGGCCGACAGCCGACGTATTATTCAGGTACACGTAAAGCTTCCTGATGATGCCCCGCAGCCGAAGCTGGAAGACTAATCCAACGGGACGATTAACCTAAATGGTATTTGCCTCTCTCATTGAACGCCAGCGCGTACGCCTGCTGCTGGCGCTTTTATTCGGAGCCAGCGGAACGCTGGCTTTTTCACCTTATGACATCTGGCCGGCGGCGATTATTTCGTTAATCGGCCTGCAGGGCTTAACCCTCAACCGCCGTCCAGTGCAAAGCGCCGCGATCGGCTATTTCTGGGGCTTAGGGCTGTTCGGCTCCGGTATTAACTGGGTCTACGTGAGTATCGCGCAGTTCGGCGGTATGCCCGGGCCGGTCAACGTTTTCCTGGTCGTTCTGCTGGCCGCCTATCTCTCTCTGTACACCGGATTATTTGCCGGTATTCTTTCGCGCCTGTGGCCAAAAACCAGCTGGGTACGCGTTGCCATCGCCGCCCCGGTGATATGGCAGGTTACCGAGTTTCTGCGCGGCTGGGTGCTGACCGGCTTTCCGTGGTTACAGTTTGGCTACAGCCAGATCGACGGTCCGCTCAAAGGGCTGGCGCCCGTTATGGGCGTCGAGGCGATTAACTTCCTGCTGATGATCGTCAGCGGTTTGCTGATACTGGCTATCGTGCAGCGCAGCTGGAAGCCGCTGGTCGCTGCCGGCGTGCTGTTCGCCCTGCCCTTCCCGCTGCGCTATATTCAGTGGTATCAGCTGCTGCCGGAGCGCGCGACCACGGTTTCGCTGGTACAGGGAGATATCCCCCAGGCGATGAAATGGGACCAGGATCAGCTACTCAATACCCTGAAAACCTATCTGGATCTCACCCAGCCGCATATGGGCAAATCGCAGCTGATCGTCTGGCCGGAGTCGGCGATACCGGATCTGGAAATTAATCAGCAGCGCTTCCTCAGTATGATGGATGACCTGATGCGGTCGAAAAACAGCTCGCTGATTACCGGCATCGTCGACGCGCGCCTGAACGCACGTAATCGCTACGATACTTACAACACCATTATTACGCTGGGCAAAGATAACCCGTACAGCTACGACTCAAAGAATCGCTACAACAAGAACCATCTGGTGCCGTTTGGCGAGTTTGTGCCGCTGGAATCGATTCTGCGTCCGCTGGCGCCATTCTTTGATCTGCCAATGTCCTCTTTCAGCCGCGGTCCGTACGTGCAGCCGCAGCTGGTGGCGCATAACATGCGACTGACGGCGGCTATCTGCTACGAGATCATCCTTGGCGAGCAGGTGCGGGATAACTTCCGCCCGGACACGGATTTTCTGCTAACCATCTCTAACGACGCGTGGTTCGGTAAATCTATCGGCCCGTGGCAGCATTTCCAGATGGCGCGTATGCGCGCGCTGGAGCTGGCCCGTCCGCTACTGCGTAGCACCAATAACGGCATTACCGCGGTCATCGGCCCGCGTGGTGAAATTCAGGCAATGATCCCGCAGTTCACCCGCGCCGTGTTAACCAGCAAAGTGACCCCAACGACAGGACTGACGCCGTACGCTCGTACGGGAAACTGGCCGCTGTGGGCGTTAACTATCCTGTTCGGTTTTGGCGCCCTGCTGATGAGTCTGCGCCAGCGCCGTCAATAATTCCTCCTTTCTCTTCTACCGCGGCGGCTTTCGTCGCCGCGGGCATCTCTTCCTTTCGTTGCATATTGGCACGGCCATTGCTTAATAAATTCCTGTAGCAACGCGATCCTGAGGGGTACAACCCGGTTGCACCACCACAGATCATCAGGCAGCGCTATTTTGGTGCAATGGGGGATTTTTGCCTTTAAATGGTGCGGTGCGCCTCGCAAAAACCAACAATATAGCAGCAAAATCTTTACATTAAGCCAAACTAAATGCTAACAAACACATACAAATGCTGCACGCAAAGACGGCAGCCATAAAAAGCACACACATTCACAATGGGTATCAATAGCGTTTAACGACGCTGAGGATAAGGAGTCGGATATGCAATTACGTAAACTGGCCGCAGCGATGCTGGTCATGGGACTGACCGCCGGCGCGGCGCAGGCAGAAGACGCAGCAGCAACCACCGGCCAGAGCACTCTGGATAAAATCGCCAAAAACGGCGTCATCGTCGTTGGTCACCGTGAATCATCCGTTCCATTTTCTTACTATGACAACAAGCAGCAGGTCGTAGGCTACTCCCAGGACTACTCAAATGCGATCGTTGATGCCATCAAGAAAAAGCTGAACAAACCGGATCTGCAGGTGAAGCTGATCCCGGTTACGTCTCAAAACCGTATCCCGCTGCTGCAAAACGGTACCTATGATTTCGAATGCGGTTCCACCACCAACAACCTTGAACGTCAGAAACAGGCGGCCTTCTCCGACACCATTTTCGTTGTCGGTACCCGTCTGCTGGTGAAAAAAGGCGGCGCGATTAAGGACTTTCCGGACCTGAAGGATAAAGCCGTCGTCGTCACCTCCGGAACTACCTCCGAAATTCTGCTGCATAAGCTGAATGACGAGAAAAAAATGAACATGCGCATTATCAGTGCTAAAGATCATGGCGACTCTTTCCGTACCCTGGAAAGCGGACGCGCGGTGGCCTTTATGATGGATGACGCGCTGCTGGCGGGCGAACGGGCGAAGGCGAAGAAGCCGGATAACTGGGAGATCGTCGGCACGGCGCAATCCCAGGAAGCTTACGGCTGTATGCTGCGTAAAGACGATCCGCAGTTCAAAACGCTGGTCGATGAGACGGTAGCCCAGGCGCAAACCTCCGGTGAAGCCGAAAAATGGTTCGACAAGTGGTTTAAAAATCCTATTCCGCCAAAGAACCTGAATATGAATTTTGAACTCTCTGACGAAATGAAAGCGCTGTTCAAATCACCTAACGACAAAGCTCTTAACTAATTAAAAAAACAAGGGGCAGGAACTCCTGCCCTCCCGATTGTTGCTACGGCGCGGACAGACTATACGGCGGCTGGTCGTTCCCCAGCGGCCGCGAATACCGAAACAGGCTGAGCAACAATCTTCGAGGGTAGCGCTGCTACCCTTTTTTTCCAGGAGTCATGTATGTCAATAGACTGGAACTGGGGGATATTCCTGCAACAGGCCCCGTTCGGCAATACTACCTATTTAGGCTGGCTATGGAGTGGTTTTCAGGTCACCGTTACGCTGTCAGTCACGGCCTGGATTATCGCCTTCTTCGTAGGCTCGCTATTCGGTATTCTCCGTACCGTCCCTAATCGTCTACTCTCGACTATCGGTACCTGTTACGTTGAGCTGTTCCGTAACGTTCCGCTTATCGTGCAGTTTTTCACCTGGTATCTGGTGGTGCCTGAACTGCTGCCGGAAAATATCGGCATGTGGTTTAAGTCCGAGCTGGACCCTAATATTCAGTTTTTCGTTTCTTCGATGCTGTGTCTGGGATTATTTACCGCCGCTCGCGTCTGCGAACAGGTTCGTTCCGGCATCCAGTCCCTGCCGCGCGGCCAGAAAAATGCCGGGCTGGCGATGGGGCTGACGCTACCGCAAACCTATCGTTACGTGCTGCTGCCCAACGCCTATCGCGTTATCGTGCCGCCAATGACCTCTGAAATGATGAACCTGGTAAAAAACTCGGCCATCGCTTCCACCATCGGACTTGCCGATATGGCCGCGCAAGCGGGTAAGCTGCTGGACTACTCGGCCCATGCCTGGGAATCGTTTACCGCCATCACCCTCGCCTACGTCTTTATCAACGCCGTCATCATGCTGATCATGTACGTGGTCGAACGTAAGGTCCGCCTGCCGGGCAATATGGGGGGTAAATAATGTACGATTTTGACTGGAGTTCTATTATCCCTTCCATGCCATACCTGCTGGCTGGACTGGTCATCACGTTAAAAATCACCGTGACCGCGATTGTTATCGGGATTGTCTGGGGGACGATTCTGGCCGTGATGCGCCTGTCGAGTTTCCTGCCGCTGGCGTGGTTTGCCAAAACTTACGTTAACGTCTTCCGTTCTATTCCGCTGGTAATGGTACTGCTGTGGTTTTATCTGATTGTCCCGGGCTTCCTGCAGAACGTGCTTGGCCTGTCGCCGAAAACCGATATCCGGCTGATTTCGGCGATGATCGCCTTTTCCATGTTTGAAGCGGCTTACTACTCGGAAATCATTCGTGCCGGTATTCAGAGTATCTCCCGCGGCCAGTCCAGCGCTGCGCTGGCGCTGGGCATGACCCACTGGCAATCTATGAAGCTGGTGATCCTGCCGCAGGCGTTTCGCGCCATGGTACCGCTGCTGCTGACTCAGGGCATCGTCCTGTTCCAGGATACCTCGCTGGTTTATGTCCTGAGCCTGGCCGACTTTTTCCGCACCGCCTCGACGATTGGCGAACGTGACGGAACCCAGGTGGAGATGGTGCTGTTCGCAGGCGCCGTATATTTTGTTATTAGCCTCAGCGCATCGCTGTTGGTCAGCTGGTTGAAGAAAAGGACTGTGTAATGATTACCCTGAAAAATGTTTCAAAATGGTATGGTCACTTTCAGGTGCTGACCGATTGCTCCACGGAAGTGAAAAAAGGCGAAGTGGTGGTGGTCTGCGGGCCTTCGGGTTCGGGTAAATCAACGCTGATTAAAACCGTCAACGGCCTGGAGCCCATCCAGCAAGGTCAAATCATCGTCGACGGCACCACCGTCAACGATAAAAAGACCAATCTCGCCAAACTGCGCTCGCGGGTCGGGATGGTATTCCAGCATTTCGAGCTGTTCCCGCACTTATCGATTATTGATAACCTCACCCTGGCGCAGGTTAAGGTGCTCAATCGCGATAAAGCAGCTTCTCGAGCAAAAGGGCTAAAGCTGCTGGAACGCGTGGGGCTTTCCGCCCATGCTGAAAAATTCCCCGCTCAGCTCTCGGGCGGCCAACAGCAGCGCGTGGCCATCGCTCGCGCGCTGTGCATGGACCCCATCGCCATGCTGTTTGATGAACCCACTTCCGCGCTTGACCCTGAGATGATTAACGAAGTGCTGGACGTTATGGTTGAACTGGCGAATGAAGGGATGACCATGATGGTGGTTACCCATGAAATGGGCTTTGCGCGTAAGGTCGCCAACCGGGTCATCTTTATGGATGAAGGTAAAATAGTCGAAGACGCCGATAAAGAAGCGTTTTTTGCTAACCCGCAATCAGAACGCGCCAAAGACTTCCTCGCCAAAATTCTGCACTAGGTTCTGCGGCGCGCACGATATCACCGTGCGCGCCTGCTGCCCTTCTCCTTTCAATCGCTCCATCTCAAGGCGTCAGCTTCACAACGTGAAGTAAATATTTCACAAAGAATTCAGGGGCGGGTGAATGGATAAACCGCCACGGCATCGTTAGCATACAGCCTCTTGTAATAATCCCCCGGAGTATGAATTATTTAAAAATAATATTTCAATCGACTTGCTATACGTCGCTGGCTATTTCCGACCGCGCATAGCTATTAATAATAATCTCACTCAATGAAACAAACGGATATTGCTTCATGTGGACTAATACCAACAGCCTGGCCATTATTTTGTGTTTAAATCTGCTCACCTGTTTTACTGCCCGCGCGGGTATTGAGGCCGCAACGGTAAACCAGGTTGAACAGGATAAAGCCCGTGAAAGCGCATTAATGCCCCATCAGCAGCAATACCAATCCTCTCGTAGCCATGTAAAAACGCAAACTTTAATATTTCCCGAAGAAGCGACCTGCAGATATATCACGCAAGTTGATATTGCCTCCGAGGACAAAGCAAAAACCACCGCCCTCCTCGGAAAGATCGCCTCCCAGGCGATTGGCCATTGTTTAGGTGTGGAAGGAATTCGTCTGCTGACGACCGCTTTGCAAAATGAGCTGATAACGCAAGGGTATATCACTTCCCTGATCGATGTTCCGTCCCAGTCATTAGAAGGCGGCATTCTGAAGATAACGCTTGTTTATGGCAAAACGGGGCATATTGCTTTTGCGCCGAATAGCGCCACGACGAACCTGTGGACCTCGATGCCCACGCATACCGGTAAGATCCTGCGCCTTAGCGATCTTGAACAAGGGATGGCTAACCTGCAACGCCAGCCTGGCGCCAGCGCCCATATGAAACTGCGGCCGGGGGAACATATCGGCGAGAGCGATATTGAAATCGCCCGCGTAACGGATAAACAGTGGCAGGTTGGCGCCTGGCTTGATGATGCCGGTAGCCGCGCCAGCGGGCGCTATCAGGGCGGCGGCGCGCTGTACCTGTACGATTTATCCTCACTGAACGATATTCTGTCCATCTCGGCAGGCGGCGACGTTGAATTCAACCAGCATAACGACGGCAACCATAACGGCAACCTTTACTACTCCGTACCTTTTGGTTACTGGTCATTGAGCATGTACGGCTCCTACAGCCAGTACCGCCAGCTGTTTAAAGGAAGATGGTCAAGCATCGATTATAAAAGTAAAAACCGTTATTACAGCGCGACCCTTAGCCGCCTGCTTTCACACACCCGACAGCAAAAAACGACCGCCGATCTGCGCATAGCGAAAAGCAGTTCACACTACTTTTTTGGCGGCGATGAGCTTTACGTTATGCGCAAACAGAATCCGGTCTGGGAATTTACCCTGCGCCACCAGCGCTATTTTAACAATAAAATTGTCGACGCCAGCGTGGGTATTCAGCGCAGCCTTCCGTGGCTCAGCTCCGTGCCTACGCCAGAGGAAAAAGCCGGTTTATACAGCCGCCATTCGCGCGTCGTGCATGCCGATATTCAGGCATTAATGCAGTTTGCCGCAACCGGCGATAAATTTAGCTGGATGCCGCGTTTCCATGCCCAGTTCAGCCCGGATATATTATCTTCGGACAACCAGTTTAATATCGGCAATCGCTGGACGATTCGCGGTTTTGACGGCGAAAATACGCTATCGGCCAATCAGGGCTGGTACTGGCGTAACGATTTTAGCTGGAATATACCTACTGCCGACCGGCAGCTATATCTTGGCCTCGATTTCGGCAGAATCATCGGCAACGAGCGCGCGCAGCAAGGGAAAAGCCTTTCTGGCGCAGTCGGCGGGATCCGTGGAGAAATAGCATCAACGCAATATGACTTTTTTATCGGCACGCCTATCAGTAAACCTGATGACTTTCATAGCGATGCCATGAATATGGGTTTTTCATTACAGTGGAGGTATTAGTTTTCATCCGCGCATTACTGCTATTTACTGATTCATCTTTTTATATTTAAAGGAATAAATTACATGTTTAAATTCAAGGTTTCATATGTTGCGCTGGCGGCAGCGCTAAGCTCATCCGTTGTTTATGCCGACCCGTCAAGCTATACGCATAGGTCAGGGGCAAATGTTATTGATATTGAAGCGCCTAATGCCGCAGGCGTCTCGCATAACTTATATCGCGAATTCAACGTCGGCCCTAACGGCACTATTTTAAACAACAGCGCCAGCGACGTGAACCACAGCACTCACGGTAATATCGCAAAGAATAATAATCTGACCAACGGCAGCGCTTCCGTTATTTTGAATGAAGTGACCTCCAATAAAATGAGTAACCTGCAGGGCTTTATCGAAGTTAACGGGCAAAAAGCCGATGTCGTGATCGCCAACTCCAACGGCATCACCTGCTCCGGGTGCAGTTTTATCAACACCAACAAAGCGGTACTCACCACGGGCCAGGTCAACCTGAGCGATACCGGGGCGATTGATAGCTATACGGTCACACAAGGGAAAATCACCATCGGTGATAAAGGTATGGATGCCTCTACTAACTATGCCGCCCTGCTTGCGGATGCCATTGCGATTAACGGCAGCGTAACTGCCGCCAATGCTACATTGGGTGCGGGTAACTTCACGTTTGACAATAAGACCGGGAAAATAGCTACCCTTGGGAGAACAGCAACGGTTATGCAAATGATCTTTCCGGAATACAGCATCGATATCAGTAACCTGGGTGGAATCAAGGCCAATAGTATTAGCATGGTGGGTAATACCTTAGGTCTTGGCGTGCGTAATAAAGGCACTATTACCGCAAATGCCGCGCTCGCCATGACCAGCTATGGTTCTCTGGTTAATGAAGGGGCCATCAACGGGAATGGTCTTATGACAAATATTGTTTCAGCATTGGATATGAAAAATACGGGTACGATTAAAAGTACCGCTTACGTTACACAACTCAGTAGCATGGATACCCTAACCAATGATGGCACTATTTCCAGCAGCCAGGGGTTAGCGATTAGCTCGACGGGTAACCTGGTTAATACAGGTACCATTAGCGGAACTAAAGCATTATCCGTAGCCAGCAATGGCGATATCACTACTCGCTATGGCTCATATATCCTATCCGATGGCCAGTTAGACGTGTCCGCCAAAAATATCAACAACGGCGGTTCAATCCGGGGTAATGTCACGAACGTTGCCTTCAGCGGCGATAACCTCAACGTTACCGGCAATATCTGGGGCTACTCCAGCCTCAACGTGAAATCTGTAAAGGATGACCAAATCAATTCCGGGAAAATATATAATTCAGGACGGATTTCAGGCAATGACGTAACGATTACCACTAATGGAAATTTGGATCAGGAGGGTAATGTTGTTGGTCAAAACTCGTTATCGATTAAAAGTAATGCTATAGATAATGTTTATTATATTTATGGAAAGTCATTAAATATAGAAAGTAATTATGTTCGCAACAGAGCAACAATCGATGGCTATAATAACAATATCGCCGCTGCCAACGGCATACTTAATGAAGGTCAGCTTTCTGCGAGTGGAGATTTATCTTTAAAAACGCTAAATCATGCTAACATTACCAATTACAATACTATCAAAGCCAACGGCAACCTGACGATATCCACAGGAACAGTCAAAAATGGCGGCTATCGCTGCGGATTTTTTTATCTGGCAACCTGCGGTAAGGGCTCTATTTCCGCTAACAAACTGGTCCTTAATTCTTCTCATAACTACGCCTATGAAATGGGCGGGCAACAGCAGTATAAATATGCTGAAATAAATACTATTCGTTAAAAAATAAGCGATGCGCTGGTAACGGCGCATCGCCAATAATTAACCACAACAGGCCACGCCTTGCATCAGGCAAAGCCCATCCACCTTTAGCAAGCGATCGCCATCATCATCTCGTGCATCGAGCATCTTATTGCAAACTAATTTGGTCAAAAGAATATGCGGTGATACCTGCGATGGGCTGCACGATAATCTGTAGCTGGCTAAGTGAAAAAATGAGTGGCACACCAGTTGAGATAAAAAAGATGAACGACGTATTCTTAAAACGGAAGCCAATATATAACTGATATTGGCTAAAAAATTTACAATTAATCATTTTTAATCGGGCCCGATGCAATAATTATGCACCAGACCCGATCGATCAGGGCTCGAACGGGCGACGCTGGAACTGATCGTGCCCGCATTTTGGACAACGCGGCAGCACGTCCGGCGTATAAACCGGCAGATGGTAATGACACTTCTCACAGACCAGATTGCCGAGCCCAACCACTTCGCCGCTGTGATAAACGCCGTGGTGGCTGAGATCCTGGAACACTTCGCGCCACTCAAGCTGGGTTTTGTCGGTGATATCCGCCAGCTCCTGCCACAGACTCTCCTTAATCACGCGCATAAAGACGCTATCGGTGAGCTCCTCCTGACTCTCTTCATAGCTGAGCGCAAACTCTTCCAGATCGCGTCTGACGGCGCGAATAACGTTGTCGATTTCACTCTGCGTTAACTCACCGGACTGGCTAATCCTTACCCTGGCCTGCTCCACCAGCGCGTCGATATCGCGTTCTCCATTGCGTAAACGCTCGCTGAGCGTCGACACCAGCTCTCGGTAAAACTGAGCTACCTTGTTCATCTTTTCGCCTCCGGTGTGGTTAACTTCTTCTAATGATAGACGTTATCTGCACATAGCTCTGCCCGTCATGCCACAGAGTCGTGAAATATTCTCTGGCGCTTTCCTCGCGGTAAGTGTGTGAAAGGCTGTTTTGACGTTGGCGTTTGGGCTATGCTATGCCGATCTGAAATAACACATCCATTGGCTACATTTTGTAGCTGTATTGAAAACAGGACCACTGGCTGCCATGCAAGAGCAATACCGCCCGGAAGAGATAGAATCAAAAGTCCAGCAACACTGGGACGAGAAGCGCACCTTTGAAGTTACCGAAGACGAGAGTAAAGAGAAGTATTACTGCCTGTCGATGCTTCCCTATCCTTCTGGTCGACTACACATGGGCCACGTGCGCAACTACACCATTGGCGACGTAATTTCCCGTTACCAGCGCATGTTAGGCAAGAACGTGCTGCAGCCTATCGGCTGGGATGCGTTTGGCCTGCCTGCGGAAGGCGCGGCGGTGAAAAACAACACAGCTCCGGCACCGTGGACATACGACAATATCGCCTACATGAAGAATCAGCTGAAAAAGCTGGGCTTTGGCTATGACTGGAGCCGCGAAGTGGCGACCTGCACCCCGGAATACTACCGCTGGGAGCAGAAGTTCTTCACCGAGCTGTATAAAAAAGGCCTGGTCTACAAAAAAACCTCCGCGGTGAACTGGTGCCCGAACGACCAGACCGTTCTGGCGAACGAGCAGGTTATCGACGGCTGCTGCTGGCGCTGCGATACCAAAGTTGAGCGTAAAGAGATCCCGCAGTGGTTTATTAAAATCACCGCTTACGCTGACGAGCTGCTGAACGATCTTGATAACCTGGATCACTGGCCGGATACCGTGAAGACCATGCAGCGTAACTGGATTGGCCGCTCCGAAGGCGTCGAAATCTCCTTCGATGTTAATGACTACGCCGACAAGCTGACCGTCTACACCACCCGCCCGGACACCTTTATGGGCTGCACGTATCTGGCCGTGGCGGCGGGTCACCCGCTGGCGCAGCAGGCTGCGGCGAACAACCCTGCACTGGCATCATTTATCGACGAATGCCGCAATACCAAAGTTGCCGAGGCCGAAATGGCAACTATGGAGAAAAAAGGCGTCGATACCGGTTTTAAAGCGATTCATCCGCTGACCGGCGAAGCGATCCCGGTCTGGGCGGCAAACTTTGTCCTGATGGAGTACGGCACCGGCGCGGTAATGGCCGTTCCGGGTCACGATCAGCGCGACTACGAGTTTGCCAGTAAATACGGTCTGAAGATCAAGCCGGTCATTCTGGCCGCCGACGGTTCCGAACCGGATCTCTCCGAACAGGCGCTGACCGAAAAAGGCGTGCTGTTCAACTCTGGCGAATTCGACGGTCTGGATCACGAAGCTGGCTTTAACGCCATCGCCGATAAGCTGGCTTCACTTGGCGTCGGCGAACGTAAAGTGAATTACCGCCTGCGCGACTGGGGCGTTTCCCGTCAGCGCTACTGGGGCGCGCCGATTCCAATGGTGACGCTGGAAGACGGTACCGTAATGCCGACTCCGGAAGATCAGCTGCCGGTAATTCTGCCGGAAGATGTGGTCATGGACGGCATCACCAGCCCCATTAAAGCCGATCCTGAGTGGGCGAAAACCACCGTAAACGGCCAGCCGGCGCTGCGTGAAACCGATACCTTTGATACCTTCATGGAATCCTCCTGGTACTACGCGCGCTATACCTGCCCGCAGTACGACCAGGGCATGCTGGACCCGGAAGCGGCGAACTACTGGCTGCCGGTGGATATTTATATCGGCGGTATCGAACACGCCATCATGCACCTGCTGTACTTCCGCTTCTTCCACAAGCTGATGCGCGACGCGGGCATGGTTAACTCTGACGAACCGGCAAAACAGCTGCTTTGCCAGGGCATGGTGCTGGCGGATGCCTTCTACTACGTTGGCGCGAACGGGGAACGTAACTGGGTCTCTCCGGTTGACGCGATCGTTGAGCGCGATGAGAAAGGCCGCATTGCGAAGGCGAGAGATGCTGAAGGCCATGAGCTGGTCTATACCGGCATGAGCAAGATGTCCAAGTCGAAAAACAACGGCATCGACCCGCAGGTCATGGTTCAACGTTACGGCGCCGATACCGTGCGTCTGTTTATGATGTTCGCCTCGCCGGCTGACATGACGCTGGAGTGGCAGGAGTCCGGCGTGGAAGGAGCCAACCGCTTCCTGAAACGCGTCTGGAAACTGGTTTACGAGCATACCACGCAGGGTGAAGTTGCCGCGCTGGATGTTGCCAGCCTCAGCGAAGATCAAAAAGCGCTGCGCCGCGACGTACACAAAACGATCGCTAAAGTGACCGATGATATCGGCCGCCGTCAGACCTTCAATACCGCGATCGCGGCGATTATGGAGCTGATGAACAAGCTGGCGAAAGCGCCGCAGGAAAGCGAACAGGATCGCGCGCTGATGCGTGAGGCTCTGCTGGCGGTCGTTCGCATGCTCAACCCGTTCACCCCGCACGCCAGCTTTACCCTGTGGCAGGAGCTGGGCGGCGAAGGCGATATTGACAACACGCCGTGGCCGGTTGCGGACGAAAGCGCTATGGTTGAAGACACCACGCTGGTTGTCGTCCAGGTAAATGGTAAAGTTCGTGGTAAAATTACCGTTGCGGTAGATGCAACCGAAGAGCAGGTGCGCGAGCGTGCGGCTCAGGAGCATCTGGTCGCGAAATATCTCGACGGTGTGACCGTGCGTAAAGTGATCTACGTTCCGGGTAAACTGCTCAATCTGGTAGTTGGCTAAGCGCGGGAGGAAGCGTGCGATATCTGGCAACATTGTTGTTAACTCTGGCGGTGTTAATCACCGCCGGTTGTGGCTGGCACCTGCGTAGCACTACGCAGGTTCCGACCGCAATGAAAACCATGATCTTCCAGTCGGGCGATCCAAATGGTCCATTAAGTCGCGCTGTCCGTAATCAGCTGCGCCTGAACGGCGTCGAGCTGGTTGATGCCAGTACGCTGCGCAAGGATATCCCTTCCCTGCGTCTGGAGTCATCGTCCATTCAGAAAGACACGGCATCTATTTTCCAGGATGGCCGTACTGCTGAATATCAGATGGTGATGACGGTGAATGCCAGCGTCCTGATCCCTGGTCATGATATCTATCCCATCACGACCAAAGTCTACCGTTCGTTCTTCGATAACCCGCAGGCGGCGTTAGCGAAAGATGCCGAGCAGGACATGATCATTCAGGAAATGTACGACAAAGCAGCCGAACAGCTGATCCGTAAGCTGCCGAGCGTACACGTTGCGGATGTCGAAGCTACCAAAGAGGATGAGAAGCCGGTGAACGCCGCTTCCACCTCCGGCAATCGCGTCTCCACCACGCTGGGTAACTGATGATTCGGTTGTACCCGGAACAGCTCCGCGCGCAGCTCACTGAAGGGCTGCGCGCGGCCTATCTGCTGCTTGGCAACGACCCGCTGCTGTTGCAGGAAAGCCAGGACGCCATCCGCGAAGCCGCTGCCGCCCAGGGCTTTATCGAACACCATACCGCCAGCATTGATGCCAGCACCGACTGGTCTGCCCTTTTCTCCCTCAGTCAGGCGATGAGCCTGTTTGCCAGCCGCCAGACGCTGCTGCTGATCCTGCCGGAGAACGGCCCCAATGCGGCAATCAACGAACAGCTCGCCACGCTTGTCAGCATGCTGCATGACGATCTTCTGCTGATCGTGCGCGGCAATAAGCTGACGAAAGCGCAGGAGAACGCCGCGTGGATCGCCGCTCTTGCCAGCCGTGCCGTTCAGGTTAGCTGTCAGACGCCGGAATATGCCCAGCTGCCGCGCTGGCTTGCCGCGCGCGCAAAGCAGCATCATCTGCAGCTTGATGACGCAGCCAGCCAGCTGCTGTGCTACTGCTATGAAGGCAATCTGCTGGCGCTGGCGCAGGCTCTGGAGCGCCTCTCGCTACTGTGGCCGGACGGTAAACTGACCCTGCCGCGCGTTGAGCAGGCAGTCAACGACGCCGCGCATTTCACGCCTTATCATTGGGTTGATGCGCTGCTGGCGGGTAAAAGCAAACGCGTCCTGCACGTTTTGCAACAGCTGCGGCTGGAAGGCAGTGAACCGGCTATCCTGCTGCGCACCCT
The DNA here is from genome assembly GCF_016516145.1 of Klebsiella sp. S69. Taxonomy (NCBI): domain Bacteria; kingdom Pseudomonadati; phylum Pseudomonadota; class Gammaproteobacteria; order Enterobacterales; family Enterobacteriaceae; genus Klebsiella; species Klebsiella sp. S69. The sequence continues at coordinate 92,263 of NZ_JACVUU010000009.1, forward strand.
ACAGCGTGAACTGCTGCTGCTGGTCAACCTGAAGCGGCAATCAGCCCATACGCCGCTGCGTACCCTGTTTGACAAGCATCGGGTGTGGCAAAACCGACGCCAGCTGGTCAGCGACGCGCTGGCCCGCCTGAGCGCCGACCAGCTGCGCCAGGCCGTCACGTTGTTGACCCGCGCCGAGCTCACCTTTAAGCAGGATTACGGGCACTCCGTCTGGCCCGAGCTGGAAAGTCTCTCTTTGTTGCTCTGCCATAAAGCGCTGGCAGACGTTTTTATTGATGGTTGATATGACTCAGTTACAGGCGATGTACGGCGGCACCTTCGATCCGGTGCATTACGGTCACCTCAAACCGGTGGAAATTCTGGCCAACCAAATCGGCCTCAATCGCGTCACCATTGTGCCTAACAACGTGCCACCGCATCGCCCGCAGCCCGAAGCGACCAGCGACCAGCGACGGCATATGCTGGAACTGGCTATCGCCGATAAGCCGCTGTTTATCCTCGACGATCGTGAACTTAGGCGCGATACGCCGTCCTATTCTGCGCAGACCCTGCGCGAGTGGCGCCAGGAGCAGGGGCCGGGACGGCCGCTGGCGTTTATCATAGGCCAGGATTCGCTGCTGACTTTTACCTCCTGGCACGACTATGCCAGCATCCTTGATAACGTTCATTTGATCGTCTGCCGACGCCCCGGCTACCCGCTGACGATGGCGTGCGAGCAGGATCAGCAGTGGCTGGACAAGCATCTCACCCATGACGTCGAGCGGCTGCATAGCGCCCCGGCAGGCGTTATCTACCTGGCCGAAACGCCGTGGTTTGATATCTCAGCAACCCTTATTCGCCAGCGTCTGGAAGCAGGCGAGTCCTGCGCGGACATGATGCCGGAAAGCGTGCTTGAGTATATCCACCAGCAAAAGCTTTACTGCTAGCCTGGCAGCCAGGACGGTCTCAGAGACGCCTTTCGAGAGGGTCATCATGAAATTATGGTTAGTTCGGCATGGCGAAACCGAGGCCAACGTCGCAGGTCTCTACAGCGGGCATGCCCCCACTGCGTTAACGGAACGTGGAATCAGACAGGCCCAAACGCTCGGACAGCGTCTGCATGCCGTTCCGTTTGAGCGCGTGTTTTGTAGTGATCTTGAGCGCACCCAGCGCACGGCCAGCCTGCTGCTGGGGGAACGGAGCATCCCCCGCCATACCTTCGCTGAGCTCAATGAAATGTTCTTCGGCGACTGGGAAATGCGCCACCATCGCGATTTGCAGCATGAAGATGCTGAAAACTACGCCGCCTGGTGCGCCGACTGGCAGCATGCGGCGCCTACCAACGGAGAGGGCTTTCAGGCCTTTTCCGAGCGCGTTTGCCGCTTTACTGCCACCCTCTCTCAGTATCAGGAACTTAATCATCTGCTGATCGTCGGTCACCAGGGGGTTCTGAGCCTGTTAATCGCTCATCTTCTGCACATGCCGGCTTCGGCGATGTGGCACTTTCCCATCGAGCATGGCGCGTGGAGCCTGATCGATCTCCTGCCTGAATTCACCACGCTGCGGGTGCTAAATAGCCGGGCCGTTTGGCTGGCGGAAGAAGAATTGCGCGCAGACCATTGACAGTGCAAAGCAGGCTGCTATTCTCCGCAGCCAGGCTGTATCCGCCATTTGAACTTTGCAGAAATTGTTTTACAAAAATGGCGATGCAATCATCGGCGATGGATGGGATGATAGCCGCCTTCACCGCCCGTTTATCGACATTTATCCCGACTTTGCCAACAGTTCGGGTATACTGTCAGGCTGTTTATTGTTTTTCACTCTTCACACACCCAGGGGGAACTCTTGCAGGGTAAAGCACTCCAGGATTTTGTTATCGACAAAATTGATGACCTGAAAGGTCAGGACATCGTTGCCATTGACGTTCATGGCAAATCCAGCATTACAGATTGCATGGTCATCTGCACAGGCACTTCCACGCGCCATGTTATGTCCATCGCTGACCACGTCGTGCAGGAGTCTCGCGCCGCCGGGATGCTGCCGCTGGGCGTTGAAGGCGAAGCCGCCGCGGACTGGATCGTGGTCGATCTCGGCGACGTTATGGTTCACGTCATGCAGGAAGAGAGCCGTCGTCTGTACGAGCTGGAAAAACTCTGGAGTTAACGCGTGAAGCTGCACCTGGTAGCCGTTGGCACCAAAATGCCGGACTGGGTTCAGACCGGCTTTAGTGAATATCTGCGCCGTTTTCCAAAGGATATGCCGTTCGAACTGGTGGAAATCCCCGCCGGTAAACGCGGCAAAAACGCCGACATCAAACGCATTCTTGAAAAAGAGGGCGAAATGATGCTGGCGGCAGCAGGCAAAAACCGCATCGTCACCCTGGATATTCCGGGGAAACCGTGGGATACGCCGCAGCTGGCGCGCGAACTGGAACGCTGGAAACAGGATGGCCGCGACGTCAGCCTGCTTATCGGCGGCCCGGAAGGCCTTTCACCCGCCTGCAAAGCGGCGGCGGAACAAAGTTGGTCGCTCTCAACGCTCACCCTACCTCACCCGCTGGTTCGCGTACTGGTGGCCGAGAGTCTGTATCGGGCGTGGAGCATTACCACCAACCACCCTTACCACCGTGAGTAATGATGACCAGGGTAGACTAAGCAGCGAATGAAATTACAGAATTCTTTCCGCGACTATTCGGCTGAATCCTCGCTGTTCGTGCGCCGGGCGCTGGTCGCTTTTTTGGGGATTTTGCTGCTTACCGGCGTACTGATCGCCAACCTTTATAACGTGCAGATTGTGCGTTATACCGACTATCAAACGCGTTCAAACGAAAACCGCATTAAACTGGTCCCGATTCCGCCGAGCCGCGGCATTATCTACGATCGCAACGGCACGCCGCTGGCGCTTAACCGCACGATTTACCAGCTGGAGATGATGCCGGAGAAGGTCGACAACGTTCAGCAAACGCTGGATGCGCTGCGCGACGTTATCGATCTCACCGATGACGATGTGGCGAACTTTAAAAAAGAGCGCGCCCGCTCGCATCGTTTTACCTCCATTCCGGTCAAAGTTAACCTCAGCGAAGTGCAGGTTGCCCGTTTCGCGGTCAACCAGTACCGCTTTCCCGGGGTGGAAGTTAAAGGCTATAAGCGCCGCTACTATCCCTATAACTCCGCTCTGACCCACGTTATCGGCTACGTCTCTAAAATTAACGATAAAGACGTCGATCGCCTGGATAAAGAGGGCAAGCTGGCTAATTATGCCTCCACGCACGATATCGGCAAGCTGGGGATCGAGCGCTACTACGAAGATGTCCTGCACGGGCAAACCGGCTATGAAGAGGTTGAAGTGAACAACCGCGGCCGCGTGATTCGTCAGCTCAAAGAGGTGCCCCCGCAGGCCGGGCGCGATATCTATTTAACGCTCGACCTTAAGCTCCAGCAGTATATTGAAACCCTGCTCGCCGGCAGCCGCGCGGCGGTCGTCGTCACGGACCCGCGAACCGGCGCTATCCTCGCGCTGGTTTCGACGCCAAGCTACGACCCTAATCTGTTCGTTGACGGTATTTCCAGCAAGGATTACTCCGGACTCCTCAACGATCCTAATACGCCGCTGGTCAACCGCGCGACCCAGGGCGTTTACCCGCCGGCTTCGACGGTTAAGCCATACGTTGCGGTCTCAGCGCTCAGCGCCGGGGTCATAACCCGCAACACCAGCCTGTTTGACCCCGGCTGGTGGCAGCTTCCCGGCTCGGAAAAACGCTACCGTGACTGGAAAAAGTGGGGCCACGGCCATCTGAATGTCACCAAAGCGCTGGAAGAGTCCGCCGATACCTACTTCTATCAGGTTGCCTATGATATGGGCATCGACCGCCTGTCTGAGTGGATGGGTAAATTCGGCTACGGCCACTATACCGGCGTTGATCTGGCGGAAGAGCGCTCCGGTAATATGCCGACTCGCGAATGGAAGCTCAAGCGCTTCAAGAAACCGTGGTACCAGGGCGATACCATCCCGGTCGGGATCGGACAGGGCTACTGGACCGCAACGCCTATTCAGATGAACAAGGCGCTGATGATCCTGATTAACGACGGAGTAGTTAAAGTACCGCATCTGCTGCAAAGCACGGTGGAAGACGGTAAACCGGTTCCCTGGGTTCAGCCGCATGAACCGCCGGTCGGAGACATTCACTCTGGTTTTTGGGAAATCGCTAAAGACGGGATGTATGGCGTAGCCAACCGAGGCAACGGTACCGCGCATAAATACTTTGCCAGCGCACCGTATAAAATCGCGGCCAAGTCAGGTACCGCCCAGGTCTTTGGCCTGAAAGCCAATGAGACCTATAACGCGCACAGAATCGCCGAACGCCTGCGTGACCATAAACTGATGACGGCGTTTGCCCCTTACAACAACCCCCAGGTTGCCGTAGCCATTATTCTTGAGAACGGCGGCGCAGGTCCGGCAGTCGGTACCATTATGCGTCAGATTCTCGATCATATAATGCTGGGCGATAACAACACCAATCTGCCGACTGAAAATCCGGCGGTAACGGCTGGGGAGGATCAATAATGACTGATAATCCGAACAAAAAATCGCTATGGGATAAAATCCACCTCGATCCCACCATGCTGCTTATCCTGCTGGCGCTGCTGACCTACAGCGCGCTGGTTATCTGGAGCGCCAGCGGTCAGGATATGGGCATGATGGAGCGTAAAATCGGCCAGATCGCTATGGGGATTGTTATTATGATCGTCATGGCGCAAATCCCGCCGCGGGTCTATGAAGGCTGGGCGCCCTATCTCTATATTTTCTGTATTATTCTGCTGGTGGCGGTTGATGCCTTCGGCGCCATTTCCAAAGGGGCGCAGCGCTGGCTGGATCTCGGCATCGTCCGCTTCCAGCCGTCGGAAATCGCTAAAATAGCCGTACCGCTGATGGTGGCGCGCTTTATCAACCGCGACGTGTGTCCGCCATCGCTGAAAAATACCGCCATCGCGCTGGTGCTGATTTTCCTGCCCACGCTGCTGGTCGCCGCGCAGCCTGACCTCGGAACCTCGATTCTGGTCGCCCTGTCCGGTCTGTTTGTCCTGTTTCTCTCTGGCCTGAGCTGGCGTCTGATTGGTATTGCGGTGGTGCTGGTCGCCGCCTTTATTCCGATCCTCTGGTTCTTCCTGATGCATGACTATCAGCGCCAGCGCGTAATGATGCTGCTCGACCCGGAAACCGATCCGCTCGGCGCGGGTTACCACATTATTCAGTCAAAGATCGCTATCGGCTCCGGCGGGTTGCGCGGTAAAGGCTGGCTGCACGGTACCCAGTCGCAGCTGGAGTTTCTGCCAGAACGCCATACCGACTTTATCTTTGCGGTACTGGCGGAAGAACTGGGGCTGATTGGCGTACTGATCCTGCTGGCGCTGTATATACTGCTTATCATGCGCGGACTCTGGATCGCCGCCCAGGCGCAAACCACCTTTGGCCGAGTGATGGCCGGTGGTTTAATGTTGATTTTATTCGTTTATGTCTTCGTAAATATTGGTATGGTAAGTGGTATTTTACCGGTGGTGGGGGTACCTTTGCCGCTGGTCAGCTACGGGGGCTCTGCCCTAATCGTATTGATGGCCGGGTTTGGTATCGTCATGTCGATCCATACTCACAGAAAAATGTTGTCGAAAAGCGTGTAAGGGGTTCGCGATGCGTAAGCAATGGCTGGGGATCTGCATAGCAGCAGGGCTGCTGGCGGCATGTTCGGGTGAAGACGTTCAACAGAAAACGGTCAGCACTCCACAGCCGGCCGTTTGCAATGGCCCAACGGTGGAGATTAGCGGCGCCGATCCGCAGTACGAAACGCCTAACGCCACGGCGAATCAGGATTATGAACGCGACGGCAAAAGCTACAAAATCGTTCAGGATCCGTCCAACTTTACCCAGGCAGGTTTCGCCGCTATCTACGACGCCGAGCCCAACAGCAATCTGACCGCATCGGGAGAAGCGTTCGATCCTACGCAGCTCACCGCTGCCCATCCTACGCTGCCGATCCCAAGCTACGCGCGGATCACCAACCTGGCGAACGGCCGCATGATCGTCGTGCGCATCAACGATCGCGGGCCTTACGGTAACGATCGCGTGATCTCACTGTCGCGCGCCTCAGCCGATCGTCTGAATACATCAAATAATACCAAAGTACGTATCGACCCTATCATCGTCGCACCGGACGGCTCGCTTTCCGGGCCGGGCATGGCCTGTACGACGGTAGCCAAACAGACCTACGCCCTGCCGGCGCGCCCGAATCTTGACGGCGACGGCAGCGCGGCGATGGGGCAACCCGCGCCAACTGACGTGCACGCCATCAGCAACGCAACGCTGAAGCCGGAAGATAGCACCGGCGCACCGGTCAACAGCGGCGGTTTTCTCGGCGCGCCGACGCCGCTGAATAACGGTGTGCTGGAAGGCAGCGAGCCCGTGGTGCAAACCGCGCCGGTTACCGCGCCGGGTTCTGTTCAGGGAAGCGTAGCGCCCGCCGCCGTCGCGACCGCAGCAGTGACGCCAGCCGCAGCGGCAAGCGCCAACGGCGATTTCGTCGTACAGGTCGGCGCCGTCAGCGACCAGTCCCGTGCGCAACAGTACCAGCAGCGTCTGAGTCAGCAATTTTCCGTTCCGGGCCGCGTCATGCAAAACGGCGCGGTGTGGCGTATCCAGCTTGGCCCATTCAGCAGCAAAGCGGAGGCTAGCACGATCCAACAGCGCCTGCAAAGCGAAGCTCAGCTGCAATCATTTATTACTCGCGCCAACTAAAGGCATTGGTCCAGCCGCCCCGGTTCATTGCGTATGACAAAGTCATTAACAAAGTCGTACGCAATGTCGGATGCTGGTTCGTAGTGCATTTGTTATAGTAAGGCACTTTTTTAACTCCATCACGGATGCCGTTGTTCAGACCATGAAGACCTCTTTTACCGCTCGTTTACTCGTTACGGCGCTCTCCGTGGCAGCGCTGTCCTCCGCTGCCCGCGCCGATGACCTGAATATCAAAACTATGATCCCAGGCGCCCCGCAGATTGACGCCGAATCCTGGATTCTTATCGATTACAACTCAGGCAAAGTGCTGGCGGAAAACAACGCTGACTCCCGTCGCGACCCGGCAAGCCTGACTAAAATGATGACCAGCTATGTCATTGGTCAGGCCATGAAAGCGGGCAAATTTAAAGAGTCCGACCTGGTCACCGTAGGCAACGACGCGTGGGCAACCGGTAATCCGGTGTTCAAAGGTTCTTCGCTGATGTTCCTCAAACCGGGTATGCAGGTGCCGGTATCCCAGCTGATCCGCGGTATCAACCTGCAGTCGGGCAACGATGCCTGCGTGGCGATGGCCGACTACGTCGCCGGTAGCCAGGACGCCTTCGTCAGCCTGATGAACAACTACGTTAACGCGCTGGGCCTGAAGAACACCCATTTCCAGACCGTTCACGGCCTGGATGCCGATGGTCAGTTCAGCTCAGCGCGCGACATGGCGCTGATTGGCCAGGCGCTGATTCGCGATGTTCCAAACGAATACACCATCTACAAAGAGAAAGAATTTACCTTCAACGGTATTCGTCAGCTCAACCGCAACGGCCTGCTGTGGGATAACAGCCTCAACGTCGACGGCATTAAAACCGGCCACACGGATAAAGCGGGCTACAACCTCGTGGCATCGGCAACTGAAGGCCAGATGCGCCTCATCTCCGCCGTGATGGGCGGTCGTACCTATAAAGGACGCGAGTCCGAAAGCAAAAAGCTGCTGACCTGGGGCTTTCGCTTCTTTGAAACCGTTAACCCGATTAAAGCCGGTAAAGAATTCGCCTCTGAACCTGCCTGGTTCGGCGATAGCGATCGCGCCTCTCTCGGCGTGGATAAAGACGTTTATCTGACGATTCCTCGCGGTCGGATGAAAGATCTGAAAGCCAGCTACGTGCTGAATAATGCCGAGCTGCACGCGCCGCTGCAGAAAAACCAGGTTGTGGGCACCATTAACTTCCAGCTTGATGGCAAAACCATCGATCAGCGTCCGCTGGTGGTCCTGCAGGAAATCCCGGAAGGCAATTTCTTCGGTAAAATCATTGATTACATTAAATTAATGTTCCATCACTGGTTTGGTTAAAAACCGAACGCTTGAAAGTGTGATTTACATCCCCATATACTAGATATCCTGATAACTCCCACACGTCGTGGGAGTTATTATTTTTTGTTGTAACACCGGAGCTGACATGAAAACCAAACTTAACGAACTGCTTGAATTCCCTACCCCATTTACTTACAAAGTAATGGGACAGGCGTTGCCGGAGCTGGTTGACCAGGTGGTTGAAGTGGTACAGCGCCATGCACCAGGTGATTACTCTCCGACGGTAAAACCCAGCAGCAAAGGCAACTACCACTCTGTCTCTATTACCATCAATGCAACCCATATTGAGCAGGTAGAAACTCTCTACGAAGAGCTGGGCAATATTGAAATCGTTCGGATGGTGCTGTAAATCTCTTCCCCTGACCCGGCGTCCACGCCGGGTCATTCTCGCTTTCTCGCTGTGATATACTTCCCCACTCAAATCATTCTCTCTCTGCGGAGACGTTGTTTTGCAGCACAATAAAATTCTCATCCGCCAGCTCGGCCTGCAACCTTACGAACCTGTCTCGCAGGCAATGCACGAGTTTACCGACACCCGCGACGAGACTACGCTGGATGAAATCTGGCTGGTAGAGCACCATCCCGTATTCACTCAGGGGCAGGCAGGCAAAGCCGAACATGTTCTCGTTCCCGGCGAAATCCCGGTGATTCAGAGCGATCGCGGGGGGCAGGTCACCTATCACGGTCCCGGCCAGCAGGTGATGTACGTTCTGCTGAACCTGAAACGCCGTAAGCTGGGGGTGCGCGAGCTGGTCACGCTTCTGGAGCAAACCGTCGTGAACACCCTGGCGGAATATGACATCGAATCACACCCGCGCGCCGATGCTCCCGGCGTCTACGTGGGCGATCGGAAAATCTGCTCTCTGGGTCTGCGCATTCGTAGGGGTTGCTCATTCCACGGCCTGGCGCTAAATATCAACATGGATCTGTCGCCGTTCCTGAGAATTAACCCCTGCGGCTATGCCGGAATGGAGATGACGCAGATGCGTCAGTGGCAGCCAGATGCCCAGCCGGAAAACGTATCGCCACGTCTGGTCGCTCATCTGCTGGCGCTCCTGAACGATCCGCCATCGGAATACATTTTATCCCGTTAGCCATCACGTCCCGTTGCCGCGGGACGTCTCGTTTTTCCTCGGGCCGGATTAAGCCTTTTATTTGCAATCTATCATCACTAATAAAATAAATGTGACCGCTATAATGGTGCTAATTATCACTAGCGGAAATAAAGAGTGGACGACAATAACTCTCAGGCAGAATCAGGCGATCGGCTTGACGATCGCCACGGTCGGCAGATGTTTCGCATTCTGCGTACGATAGACCTCAATTTACTCACTATTTTTGAAGCGGTTTACGTCCATAAAGGCATCGTTAACGCGGCAAAGGTACTCAATATCACGCCGTCGGCGATAAGCCAGTCAATCAACAAGCTGCGCGCGCTCTTCCCTGACCCGCTATTTATTCGTAAGGGACAGGGCGTGACCCCCACGGCCTACGCTACGCATTTGCATAAGCATATTAGTCAGGGGATGGAGGCGTTTCTCAACGCGCTGGATCTCACCGGCAATACGCAGCGGGAGCGGGTGATAACGATTGCCACTTCCCCGGCTATTGGCGCGTTAATCATGCCGGTTATCACCCAAAAACTGCGGGCCGTCTTTCCCCAGATACTGCTGCACAATATCGCTATCAACGACGCAGTCAGTCAGCTAAACCAGCGTCAGGTGGACCTGCTTATCGACAGCTATCCCCACAGCGGGCAGACGATTACGCACCATGTGCTTTACCAGGACAGCGTGCACATCTTCTGCCGGGCAGGACATCCGGCTCTCGCCTTGCCTGCAACCGCAGATAATCTTAGTCAATATGAATTCGCTCTGCTGCAGCCAGAGGGGCAGCGCTACACCACCATCCTGCGTCGCCTGCAGGAACACCTCGGCGAACGCCGCTGCGGTTTTAGTAGCTACAATCTGTTAACTCAGGCGGCGCTGGTCAGCGAAAGCGATATGCTGGGGCTGATAACTTCCGGGATGTTTTCTCTGGTTGACAGAATATGGCCTTTGAAAATGATCGACTTCGCCCCTCTGCGCGAAGAAAGAATTGATATTGCGTTGCACTATAACAAGCTCAGCGCGCAGGAACCCTTGTTGAAAGAGATCGTCGGGACAATTCGTCAGGCTTTCTAGTCGATAAGGCACGTGTGGGAAAAGCATAAAACAACAACTATTTTACAATTTGCCCGGCAAGCAGGCTGCTTTATGCCCCGTATCAATGATATACTGCCTGCGTTTAATTCAAAAATAGTTGATAAATGCAACATTTACTTGAATTGATTCGCTTTCCTTCGTCACTCGCAACTGGAACACGCACGCTATGAGTAAACCCATTGTGATGGAACGCGGTGTTAAATACCGCGATGCCGATAAAATGGCCCTTATCCCGGTGAAAAACGTGGCAACTGAGCGTGAAGCTCTGCTCAGAAAACCGGAATGGATGAAAATCAAACTTCCGGCTGACTCGTCCCGTATCCAGGGGATCAAGGCAGCGATGCGTAAGAACGGCCTGCACTCCGTGTGCGAAGAAGCCTCTTGCCCTAACCTCGCGGAATGTTTTAACCACGGAACGGCGACCTTTATGATCCTGGGCGCCATCTGTACCCGCCGTTGCCCGTTCTGCGATGTTGCCCACGGACGCCCGATAACGCCGGACGCCAACGAGCCGCAAAAGCTGGCGCAAACCATCGCCGATATGGCGCTGCGCTATGTGGTTGTAACCTCCGTGGACCGCGACGATCTGCGCGATGGCGGCGCTCAGCACTTTGCCGACTGCATCAGCGCGATTCGTGAAAAAAGCCCGACGATCAAAATTGAAACTCTGGTGCCGGACTTCCGCGGCCGTATGGATCGTGCGCTGGAGATCCTCCAGGCCACGCCGCCTGACGTGTTTAACCATAACCTGGAAAACGTTCCGCGCCTCTATCGTCAGGTTCGCCCTGGCGCCGACTACAACTGGTCCCTGAAGCTGCTGGAGCGCTTTAAAGAAGCGCACCCGGAGATCCCGACGAAATCGGGACTGATGGTGGGTTTAGGCGAAACGAATGCTGAAATCATTGAAGTCATGCGCGATCTGCGCCGCCACGGCGTGACGATGCTGACTTTAGGCCAGTATCTGCAACCGAGCCGCCACCACCTGCCGGTACAGCGCTACGTGAGCCCGGATGAATTCGAAGAGATGAAAGCCGAAGCGATGGCAATGGGCTTTACCCACGCCGCCTGCGGACCCTTTGTTCGTTCGTCCTATCATGCCGACCTGCAGGCCAAAGGCATGGAAGTGAAGTAATTCCTGTTGCGACCGCGGCGTTATATTTGTAGCGCTGCGGTCTTTCCTGCCACTCATTTTGCTCGCCAATAATAAAACCCAACGCGGTAACAGTTAGTTGCATCTTTTTAAGCAAAATCCGTGCAGATGACAAAAAGAGGCCGCAGCGCTATCGCTGCGGCCTCTTTGCCGACGCGGTTTCCCCGTCGGTAGCGAGCCTCCTTCACCAGGAAACTCGTCGCGAATTACTCTTTATGAGAGAGCTTCTGCGCCGGAGCCTCTTCGGCACTGGTCTTTTTCGCACTATCATCGTCATCGCTCATGGCTTTTTTGAAGCCTTTGATAGCCGAGCCCAGGTCTCCACCCAGCGTGCGTAACTTTTTGGTACCAAACACCAGGATAATCAGCGCTGCGACTACCAGCAGTTTGGTAATACTAATCTCACCCATAGCTAACCTTCTTCTCTAATACAAGCTGCGAATACGCCATCATACACGCATACAATTAACGGCTATTTGACGCGCGGACACAATAGCAATCTGTAACAAGGTGAATCAAGCCTTGTTTAAAAAAACGTCATAATAATTGCGGTGGCGCAAAGCGACGATTCTGCAGCACCGGCAGGCGCTCTCTTACCTGCTGAATATAATCGGTTGAAAGCTCCGCGAAAATCAGCTGCGGCTGCTCCCCTGCCCCGGCAATCGTCGTTCCTAAAGGATCGACAATTCGACTCTGACCAATATTACGCGTTCCGCATTCCCCCGCAGCGACAATATAGCAGGTGGTATCCAGCGCCCGTGCCGCCAGCAGAGTCGCCCAGTGATGCTCTTTCAGCGGCCCTTTTACCCACGCGGCGGGCAGGACAATAAGCTGCGCGCCGCTGAGCGCTAAGGATAGCGCCAGCTCAGGAAAGCGTAAATCGTAACAGGTCATTAACCCGACTCGCATCCCGTCGACCTCAATGAGCGGCGGAATTTGCTGACCGGCATCGACCAGCCGGGATTCCTGAATATTGAAAGCATCATACAAATGCAGTTTCTGATATTGCGCAATAATTTTCCCGTGACGTAACGCCACCAGCGTATTCGTTGCCCGCCCTTCTGCAGAAGGCACGTGCAGGGTCAGCACCGTCGTCAAGGGACTGTTTTCGCTTTCCGCCAGCAGAAGCTGTAAAAAACCGCCGTCCAGCTGCTGGGCGGACTTGACTGATAAATCCGCATCGGCGTCGTTTCGCGCCAGCAACGCCTCGGGTAGCACCAGAAGCGTTGCTCCGCGCTCCCCGGCCTGACGCATCATGCTCACGCAGGTCTGAGCATTGACCGTCCAGTCCGGCGTTACGGCAAATTGTCCGGCAGCAACAAGCATCTTTTCTCTCCCGTCAGGTAATTCATAGCCAGCAAGGTATTTCGCGCGCTACACTCGAAGTTTAGTCGCAATCAATAAGCAGAGAACAATCGTGTTGCAACTCCTTTTGGCTGTATTTCTTGGCGGCGGCACCGGCAGCGTTTTGCGCTGGTGGCTGGGTATGAAGTTTAACCCCATGCACCACGCTATCCCCATTGGTACTCTCACCGCTAACCTGCTAGGGGCATTTATTATCGGGGCCGGTCTGGCCTGGTTTAATCGCCTGACGGACGTCGATCCGATGTGGAAGCTACTCATCACTACCGGCTTTTGCGGTGGGTTGACCACCTTTTCCACATTTTCCGCTGAAGTGGTGTTTTTGCTGCAGCAGGGGCGCGTTAGCTGGGCGCTGCTGAACGTTTTCGTCAATCTGTTAGGTTCATTTGCCATGACGGCCGCTGCGTTCTGGCTGTTTTCGCAAGCCGCCAGCCGCTAGACGCAGGCAAAAAAAAACCCGCTGAGAGCGGGTTTTTATATTCTGCTGACGCGTTGCTTAGATAGGCATTACGTTTGCAGCAGAAGGGCCTTTGGCACCGTTAGTGATTTCGAACTCTACGCGCTGACCTTCAGCCAGAGTTTTGAAACCGTTGGACTGGATTGCAGAGAAATGTACGAATACATCTTTGCTGCCATCTTCCGGAGTAATGAAACCGAATCCTTTGGACTCATTAAACCACTTAACGTTACCTTTAATCTTAGACATCAAAATTACCTTTATATGAAAAAATCGACACTAATACTGTGTCGGGTATCAGTACACCAATTGTGGTACCTTTTGTCCAGCGCAACTTTGCTAAAAAGTGATAAAAGTCTCTATCTTTTTGGGCAGGGTTCACTTTAGTCTTTGTTTTTCCTCAAGACAGCCTGCTTATCTCTTTTATTGCTATGGAAAATCGCCTCAAAACTGAATGCGTGCCCATGCGAAGTAAACGTTTCCGTTGTTATAGGTGCCGGGAATATAGGTCATCTGGAAGGTGGCCGGGCCGTAGCCGATGGAAGCCAAAGGCAGCACTACCGGGATCGGGATATATTTCCAGTTGTCACGCGCCGTGACGCCGAGCGTATAGCCTAAGCCAAGATGGAAATTATCATCTGCCAAAGGTCGCCAGGTCTTCTCCCAGCCATAGCCGCCGATGGGCTCCCACTTATTATAAGAATCCTTAAAAGCCATCAGATAGATGCCATGCCAGTTCCCTTTATCATCCCAGCGTGAAACGCCAAAACCGGCACCCCAGGGGCGCTCGTTGTACCTGTCGGTTTTCTCCTTGTCATAGGCAAAACGCGCATGACAGGTCACCGCAGGGATATAAAGATCGTAGTGCTCAGGCTCATTCCAGGTCTGCGCAACGTTATCAGTCAGCGTGTTGTAACCATCGCGAAGCGTCGAGCTGAACGAAGCGTTAGCAGAAGTAGACGACAGCAGCAGCCCCAGGCACCCAAGAAAAAAACCTATAAATCGACGATGCATTAACACTTTTCTCTTACCAGTATCATTTTTTGAGCGGGTTAAAATAGCAAGGATAAGCTTAATACTTCCTTAACGAAATTAGGCAAACTCTTGATTTGCCCGCTACAAAAAATCTGAAAAACTCTCCGCGCGGTTTTGCCGGTTACGCCAGTAAAGCCCAACCATCCAGGGATTCTCATCGATTTATTGATTTGCATCAGCGAGTTTTGCCCGTTTTTTAGGCACATTCCCTCACTAAATTTTTCCTTCGCTTTATTTATCAGTAGATTCTTTGGGTTAATGGTTTAGGGGTTTAAGAATGCTTACGCTAGTAGAGATCCTGATTGGGATTGTGGTCATTGTGGGCGTCGCCCGCTATATCATTAAAGGTTATTCCGCCACCGGAGTGCTGTTCGTCGGTGGCTTAGTATTACTCATCGCCAGCGCGCTAATGGGGCATAAGATTTTACCTGGCGACGCAAAGAGCACCGGCTACTCTGCTACCGATATCGTTGAGTATATTAAGATACTGCTCATGAGCCGCGGCGGCGACCTCGGCATGATGATCATGATGCTCTGCGGTTTCGCCACCTATATGACGCATATTGGCGCCAACGATATGGTCGTCAAACTGGCCTCAAAACCGCTGCGCTATATTAACTCCCCTTATCTACTTATGATCGCTGCTTATTTCGTGGCCTGCCTGATGTCGCTGGCTGTTTCCTCAGCCACCGGCCTGGGCGTCCTGCTGATGGCCACGCTGTTCCCGGTCATGGTCAACGTTGGTATCAGCCGCGGCGCCGCCGCCGCAATCTGCGCCTCTCCGGCGGCGATTATTCTCTCCCCGACTTCCGGCGACGTCGTGCTGGCCGCCAAAGCCGCCGAAATGCCGCTGATTGACTTTGCTTTTAAAACCACGCTGCCTATCTCTATTGTGGCGATTATCAGCATGGCGATTGCTCACTTCTTCTGGCAGCGCTATCTGGATAAGAAGGAAAACGTCGCGCATGAAATGCTTGATGTGAACGAGATCACCACCACCGCCCCTTCTTTCTACGCCATCCTGCCGTTTACGCCGATAATCGGGGTGCTGATTTTTGATGGCAAATGGGGTCCGGAGCTGCACATTATTACCATCCTCGTACTCTGCATGCTGCTGGCGGCAGTTCTGGAATTCTGCCGCGGCTTTAATACTAAAAATGTGTTTAATGGGCTGGAAGCGGCATATCGCGGGATGGCCGACGCCTTTGCCGGTGTGGTGATGCTGCTGGTCGCCGCTGGCGTCTTTGCGCAGGGGCTGAGCACCATTGGCTTTATTAACGGCCTGATCTCCATTGCAACTTCTTTCGGCTCCGCCAGTATTATTCTGATGCTGGTACTGGTCATTCTGACCATGCTGGCGGCGATGACCACAGGCTCTGGTAATGCCCCCTTCTATGCTTTCGTTGAGATGATCCCGAAGCTGGCGCACTCGTCCGGCATTAACCCGGCTTATCTTTCGATCCCGATGCTGCAGGCGTCTAACCTTGGCCGAACCATTTCTCCGGTCTCCGGCGTCGTGGTCGCCGTGGCCGGTATGGCAAAAATTTCGCCGTTCGAAGTGGTGAAACGCACCTCTGTCCCGGTACTGGTTGGTTTATTAGTGGTTATTATCGCCACCGAAGTCCTCGTTCCCGGTAGCGCAATCCGCTAACGCTGAAACCGTGTGAAAAGGCGCCTGCTGGCGCCTTTTTTATGCTTTAATAACTCAAAGTTATTAATGACCATTCGTCATCAGGAATAAAAATGTTCAGGAAGGATTTCGTCGCTCTCGCTCTTTTGCTAAGCGCTTCTCAGGTCAGCGCCGATCCGCTGATCGCAACGCAATACGGCGATTTCGATCGCTACGTGCTGGCCCTTTCCTGGCAAACGGGGTTTTGCCAGAGTATGCAGGACCGAAACCGCAGCGAGCCGGAAGAGTGCCGCCTGCAGCAGGAACCAGACAACAAAGCCGATTTTCTCACCGTTCACGGCTTGTGGCCAGGCCTGCCCAAGTCTATCGCCGCGCGCGGAGTGGACGAACGCCGCTGGATGCGTTTTGGCTGCGCGACCCGCCCTGTTCCCAATATGCCTGAAGCGAAAGCCGGGCAAAAATGTCGGGCGGCTGAAACCGGCCTTTCGCTGGAAATGGCGAATAAGCTTAACGGCGTGATGCCGGGATCCGGCGGCAATTCATGTCTTGAGCGTTATGAATACGCCAAGCACGGGGTTTGTTTTGGTTTCGATCCTGACAGTTATTTCGGCACCATGGTGCGCCTGAACGGCGAGATTAAACAAAGCCCCCTTGGTCATTTCCTGGCCAGTCACTATGGGCAGACCGTTAGCCGGGATGATTTCAACGCCGCGGTCGCAGAGGCCTATGGAAATCAGAACGTTAAGGCTTTCAAGTTAACCTGTAACGGCAATCCCGCCTATCTGACCGAGATGCAAATTTCCATCAAAGCGGCGGCCATCAACGCGCCTCTCGCGGTAAATTCATTCTTACCTCAGCCTCATCCCGGGAACTGCGGTAAACAATTTCTGCTGGATAAAGCCGGCTAAGTTTCATACGATTTAACTATTGTTCGTTGATGAATGTGCGTTTAATCACTTCAAACCATCCGCAAGTCTCAGTATGATGAGAGAACATTAACCCTTGCCATTTTCGGTGAGGGTTTTCTTTTACGGACAGGTTCCTGGATAACATGGAGTATGAGATGACCAGACCCGCAATCATCATTAATGAACTGGATGCAGAACGCATCGACAGGCTGCTGGAACAACCGGCATTCGCTAACTCGCCGGTAGCGGACGCACTGAACGACGAGCTTGACCGCGCGCAAATGCTGGCTCCGGAAGCCATGCCGCATAATGTTGTCAGCATGAATAGCCAGGTGAGATTCCGCGATTTAACCACCGGCGAAGAGCGCATCCGCACGCTGGTTTTCCCGGCTCAGGTGACCGATAGCGCCACCCAGCTCTCGGTTATGGCGCCGGTTGGCGCAGCGTTGCTGGGGCTCAAGGTCGGCAGCGCCATTCACTGGGAGTTGCCCGGCGGCACCTCAACGCATCTTGAAGTGCTGGAACTGCTATACCAGCCGGAGGCCGCAGGCGATTTTCACCGTTAATCTCCCCGCTGCCTGAAGCGTTTCGCGCTTTATCCAGAGGATGTCGCTACATCCTCTTTCTGCACCTTCTCCTCCACGCCTCTCTTTTGACAAACTTTTACGCCACCCTCTAACCGATCTGACAATTTTGCGACCTGAATGGCACAATATTTTCCTATAATGTGTTGATATAAAAGCAGACGAACAAGGAGGAATGCATATGTATAAAACAATCATTATGCCCGTTGATGTCTTTGAAATGGAGTTAAGCGATAAAGCCGTTCGCCATGCGGAGTTTTTAGCCCAGCAGGACGGGGTTATCCATCTTCTCCACGTACTGCCCGGTTCATCAAGCTTTACCATGAGCCGGTTTACCGCCGATCTGCGCCGCTTTGAAGAGCATTTGCAGCATGAAGCAGAAACGCGCCTGAAAACAATGGCCGGGCATTTCAGCATTGACCCGTCGCGAATCAAAATGCACGTTCGCTTTGGCAACGTGCGCGATATGGTCAATGAACTGGCCAATGAAATTAAAGCCGACGTAGTGGTGATAGGCTCGCGTAATCCGTCTATCAGCACGCATCTGCTCGGCTCCAATGCCTCAAGCGTGATCCGCCATGCGCATATTCCGGTGATGGTGGTGAGATAGCGTCAGAGAGCTAAAAAAAGAGGCTACCCAGGGGTAGCCTCTTTGCTGTGCAGGTTCGGTCTTACTTTATTATGAATTATGCCGTTTTAGTGCGGATCAGATAATCAAACGCGCTCAGAGACGCTTTTGCACCTTCGCCGGTAGCGATAATAATCTGCTTGTACGGTACGGTTGTGCAGTCCCCCGCCGCGAAGACGCCCTTCACGTTAGTTTCACATTTCGCATCAATGATGATTTCACCCATGCGGTTGCGCTCAATCGCTCCTTCCAGCCAGTTGGTATTCGGCAGCAGGCCAATCTGTACGAAGATCCCCGCCAGCGCGACGTGATGCTCATCGCCGCTCACGCGGTCACGATACTGCAGGCCGGTCACTTTACTGCCATCGCCCACCACTTCTGTGGTCTGGGCATTGAGGATAATATCGACGTTCTTCAGGCTGCGGACTTTATCCTGCAGAACCTGGTCGGCCTTCATTTCCGGCGCGAATTCAAGCAGCGTTACATGTTCAACAACGCCTGCCAGGTCGATGGCCGCTTCCACACCGGAGTTACCGCCGCCGATAACCGCCACGCGCTTACCTTTAAACAGCGGGCCGTCGCAGTGCGGACAGTAGGTTACGCCCTTCGTGCGATACTGATCTTCACCTGAAACGTTCATGTTACGCCATTTCGCACCGGTGGCAATGATAACGCTACGCGCTTTCAGCACCGCGCCGGAGGCGGTTTCAATCTGGTGCAATCCGCCTTCAACCGTCGCAGGAATCAGCCTGGAAGCGCTTTGAGAATCAATAACATCAACATCGTATTCGCTGACGTGCGCTTTTAATGCGCCAGCCAGTTTCTGACCTTCGGTCTTCGGTACCGAAATATAGTTTTCGATATCAACAGTATCCAGCACCTGGCCGCCGAAGCGTTCACCCATCAGACCGGTACGAATGCCTTTACGCGCTGAGTAAACGGCAGCCGCTGCGCCTGACGGGCCTGAGCCGACGATTAAGACATCATAGGATTCACGTTTATTCAGCTCTTCCGCCGCACGTTTTTCCGCACCGGTATCCACTTTGGCCACAATTTCAGTCAGCGTCATGCGACCCTGGCCAAACTCTTTACCGTTCATGAATACCGCCGGTACGCCCATCACGTTGCGTTCGGTGATTTCATTCTGATAAGTGCCGCCGTCAATCGCCGTGTGCTTGATACGCGGGTTCAGTACCGCCATCAGGTTCAACGCCTGAACCACATCCGGGCAGTTATGACATGAAAGTGAATAGTAGGTTTCAAATTCAAAATCACCGTCGATATTGCGGATCTGCTCCAGCAGGCTCTGGGCTTCTTTTGACGGATGGCCGCCGGTCCACAGCAGAGCCAGAACTAAAGAGGTGAATTCATGTCCCAGCGGAGAGCCGGCAAAGCGCGGCCCCTGGCTGGAGCCTGGGTTGGTAATGAGGAATGACGGCTTACGCACCGCCAGGCCGTTATCTTCTTTGAAGGTGACTTTATCTGACAGTTCAGCAATTTCAGCCAGCAGTTCCCTGATTTCTGCCGATTTAGCGCCGTCATCCAGCGTGGCAATCAGCTCAACAGGTTTGGTCAGCTTCTCAAGATAGGCCTTGAGCTGGGTTTTCATGTTGGTGTCGAGCATTTTTATCTCCTGGGCTTAAAACATCATCATGCAAGCGGCCTCGTTCAGGCAGCCTGAATGCGCTTGCATCATGGTGTTGGAATAAAACGGGCGCAGATGCGCCCAGATATTACTACGCAATTTCCTCAGCATTTCGCGCAAGAACAAGGCGGCTAGCCTGAGAATCCCCGGAAGCTTACCTCAGTAAGTGACCGGGGTGAGCAGGCGACGCCAACGCAGCAATTGCGTGAAAGGAGACGGAAATTTAGATTTTGCCGACCAGGTCCAGAGACGGAGCCAGAGTCGCTTCACCTTCTTTCCATTTAGCCGGGCAAACTTCGCCAGGGTGAGAAGCTACGTACTGAGCTGCTTTGATTTTACGCAGCAGGTCAGACGCGTCGCGGCCGATACCTTCAGCGGTAACTTCGATAGCCTGGATGATACCCTGCGGGTCAACAACGAAGGTTGCACGATCTGCCAGACCTTCATCTTCACGCATGTTGTCGAAGTTACGGGTC
Organism: Klebsiella sp. S69; assembly: GCF_016516145.1. Lineage (NCBI taxonomy): Bacteria > Pseudomonadati > Pseudomonadota > Gammaproteobacteria > Enterobacterales > Enterobacteriaceae > Klebsiella > Klebsiella sp. S69. Next base: position 112,470 of record NZ_JACVUU010000009.1, read on the forward strand.
AGGGCGCCAGTCGGGTCGCCAATCATCGCATATTTGATTTTAGCGATGGTTTCAGAGCTGCTGTGCCACGCTTTGTGGGTGAAGTGGGTGTCGGTAGAGACGGAGTAAACGTCTACGCCCAGCTTCTGCAGTTCTTCATAATGATCTGCCACGTCGCCCAGTTCAGTCGGGCAAACGAAGGTGAAGTCAGCCGGGTAGAAGAAGAAGACGCTCCAGCGGCCTTCAGTATCTTTCTCGGTTACTTCGATGAATTCACCGTTTTTGAATGCCTGGTTTTTAAAAGGTTTGATTTTGGTATTAATTAAGGACATCTATACTTCCTCCGTGTTTTCGTTGAGGTCTAAGTTAACGAATTTTTCCTGACTCGACCAATGCGTTTGCATTATCGAATCAATAAGCGTTATCTAACAACCGGAACAAGACAACTTTGTGAACCTGTCAACGCGATGGCAAACTTCTGTCGCGTTTCGCATTATATGCGCTGAAAAGTAAAAAGGCCGCCCTCGCAGGCGGCCCCGTTACCTGAAACACCCGCAGGTAGGTTCAGCGCCAGTAGCTGGCAATGTGTTGCGCTCTACACCTTAATGTAACAGCTCAGGGATTACATCACCCACAGAACGAAAGGGCAATCCGCGCGGCCGCAGGTCTTACCTATGGCTGTAATAGGTTTTACCGCTACACTTACTCTTCTCTTTGATTTTACAAGGCATAATCATGTTAAAACGACTGTTCTTTCTGAGCTTATTACCTTTTTACTGCTCTGCAGATGAGCTTCCCGCCCCCGTAAAAGCGATAGAAAAACAGGGAATTACCATTATTAAACCCTTCGAGGCGCCCGGAGGGATGAAAGGCTGGTTAGGGAAGTATCAGGATATGGGCGTCGCCATCTACCTCACGCCGGACGGCAAACACGCCATCTCGGGCTATATGTACGACGAAAGCGGTACTAATCTTAGCGAACAACTCTTCCAGCAAGAGCTCTATACCCCCGCGGGCCAGGAGATGTGGAAAAAGCTGGAAAGCGCTCGCTGGCTGCTTGACGGTAACGAAAACGCGCCGACGATTCTGTACGTTTTTGCCGATCCCTTCTGCCCCTACTGCCAACAGTTCTGGCAACAGGCTCGTCCGTGGGTAGAATCAGGGAAAGTTCAGCTGCGCACCCTGCTGGTTGGCGTCATAAAACCGGAAAGTCCCGCAGCCGCGGCGGCCATCCTGGCCAGCAAAGACCCGGCGAAAACCTGGCATCACTATGAGCAGTCTGGTGGCAAAGCAGCGCTAAATATTCCCACCAGTATTCAGCCAGAGCAAATGAAGATACTTAATTTCAACCAACAGCTGATGGACGAACTCGGCGCCAGCGTCACCCCTGCTATTTATTACATGAATAAAGAAAATATGCTGCAACAAGCGATCGGGCTTCCAGATAAAGAAAAACTACAGATTATGATGGGGGCAAGATAAGCATTTATAAACTAACTCTTCCGCCGGGTTTAGCAGTACACAAAAGGATCTGGCGGAATGCGCTGCTGTAGTATATATTTAGATAAACTTAATAAGTCATTAGCAATTAATAATAAAAAATGAATAATCACGTAATGTATATAATGCAGACATATAATAACCTCTTTTTTTACTCGCCAGCTTAACAGGACGTTGAAAATGGCTAATCTTTACGATCTCAAGAAGTTCGATCTGAACCTACTCGTTATTTTCGAATGTATTTACCAGCATTTAAGTATCAGTAAGGCTGCAGAAACGCTATTTATTACGCCGTCTGCGGTAAGCCAGTCGCTTCAGCGGCTACGCAACCAGCTCAACGATCCGCTATTCGTGCGCTCAGGTAAAGGGATTACCCCAACTACCGTCGGCGTTAATTTGCATCACCACCTGGAAAATAACCTTAATCAGTTAGAACAAACCATCAATCTCACCAATCGTTCTGAATTAAGGAAGCGCCTCGTTGTCTATGCGCCGCAGCTTTTTATAACGCCCAAAACCACCAGCCTGATTCATATGTTATTAGATGATTCAAATCTGCAGGTTGAACATCATGATCTGCTCGCTTCAGGTGAATCGATAGAGAGTTTGTTATCCTACCGGAAGGCCGATCTGATATTTAGCACCACGGCGCTGTCATCACGAGCGACCGTCTGTAAACGCATTCAGGAGCTGGACATTTCATTAGTGTGTAATGAAAACCATCCGCGACTGGCGTCGCTAACGACGACAAAAGCCATCATGCAGGAACGCTTCACCTATTATATTTGTAACGATCAGGGAACAAAATCCTTTCAAAGCCAAACCGCAGGTATGCTTTCTGACAGAAAAATCGCTTTCAGCAGCGATTCATACATAGCCATTCTTAATGTTATTCAACAAACTGATATAATTGGTTTCGTCCCGACATGTATTTTAGAACATATTAGTTTCCAGAATAAATTTAAAATCATTGAAACGCCTTTCAAAATTCCATCTATCAATATTTATATGATTTACAACCGGGTGAATCTTGACGACCCCAACTTCGCAAGTTTTATCGAAGAGTGTGAAAAGAATAATATTATTGAATAGTTAAATCGATTTCATTGAATTCATGAATGACAACTAATCTCTTGATTAAGAAACGAATATGATATAAGTACACAGTCTCTTTGGCATTAAAGGAATAATGGCTGTGTCTTTTATTAAAATTCCATTACCAGAATCTGTTCTGCAAGCCAGTCAGCAAAGAATAGAGTGGGTTATGGAAAACTTCTCCCGCGTTTGCGTCTCTTTTTCTGGCGGTAAAGATTCAACAACCATGCTGCATCTCACGGCGCAGCATGCCCGCCAGGCAGGTAAAAAGATTTGCGTCCTGTTTATTGACTGGGAAGCGCAGTTCTCCTGCACCATTGCTCATTGCGAAAAGATGCGCGAGGAGTATCGCGACGTTATCGAGCAATTTTTCTGGGTGGCGCTACCTCTCACCACTCAGAACTCGCTAACCCAGTTCACGCCGGAGTGGCAGTGCTGGGAACCCGGCGCCCCCTGGGTGCGCCAGCCGCCGGAGGATGCCATCACCGATCCCGACTATTTCCCGTTTTATCAACCTGGAATGAGTTTTGAAACCTTCGTCCGCGAATTCGCCGATTGGTTCTCGCAAAATCGTCCGGCCGCGGTAATGGTCGGCATCCGCGCCGATGAGTCGCTTAACCGGTTTATCACCATCTCCTCGCAGCGCAAACTGCGCTTTGCCGACGACAAACCCTGGACCACGTCGGCGCCGGGCGGACACGCCTGGTATATCTATCCCATCTATGACTGGAAAACCGCCGATATCTGGACCTGGTTCGGCAAAAGCGGTCTTTCCTATAACCCGCTCTATAACCTGATGTATCAGGCGGGGGTACCGCTGCGTTATATGCGCATCTGCGAACCCTTTGGCCCGGAGCAGCGCCAGGGGCTGTGGCTCTACCACGTCCTGGAGCCTGAACGCTGGGCCGCCATGTGCCAGCGCGTCAGCGGCGTTCACTGCGGCGGGGTTTACGCCGGTCACGACAATCAGTTCTACGGCCATCGAAAGCTGGATAAACCCGAACATCATACGTGGAAAAGCTACGCCCTGTTTTTACTCGACAGCATGCCGGAGAAAACGGCGGAGCATTACCGCAATAAAATCGCCGTCTATCTCCACTGGTATCAAAAAAAGGGCATGCTGGATATTCCTGACACCCAGCCGGCGGATATTGGCTCCAAAGACGTCCCGTCCTGGCGGCGCATCTGTAAAGTGCTGTTAAACAATGATTACTGGTGCCGCCAGCTCTCTTTCAGCCCAACCAAAGCGACTCAATATAAACGCTATCGCGAGCGGATGAATAAAAAGCGCCAGCAATGGGGAATACTATGCAACGACAATTAATCCAGGAAATAGAACGCTATCTGCAATCGCTGGAAAATGAAGAAGAAAAGATTACTGCGCTTAACGCCTTTCGCCAGATTCTGCATGAATATAGCCCCTTCAAATCCCAACCGGTTGATTGCGTACTGTGGGTAAAACAGGAAGCCGTTTCGCCTAATGATTACAACCCAAATAACCTTGCGCCACCGGAAAAACGCCTGTTGTTCACCTCGCTGGAGACGGATGGCTTCACCCAGCCTATCGTGGTGCTGAAACAGGGGCGGGAGCGCTATTCGATTGTCGATGGTTTTCATCGTCATGAACTGGCCAACGGTAAGGCGGCGCTGAAAAAACGGCTGAAAGGCTATCTCCCCGTCACCTGTCTGGAAAGGAGCAGCGCCAGGCGTGATTCACTGATGGCCGCCACCATCCGCCATAACCGAGCGCGCGGGCGTCACCAGATTCATGCGATGTCGGAAATCGTTCAGGAACTGGCGCGTCTCGGCTGGACCGATGAGAAAATCGGCAAAGAGTTAGGGATGGACGCCGACGAAGTATTACGCCTGAAGCAAATCAACGGTCTGGTGGAGATGTTCGGCGACCGTCAATTTTCTCAGGCGTGGACCGTTAAATAACTACAGACGGCACAGGCGTTCCGCAGCAGCCAGCAGCGTGGCTGGCTGTTTGGCGAAGCACAGGCGTATCAGCTTATGCGGGAACGGATCGGCACAAAACACCGACAGCGGGATCGCCGCGACGCCGATCTCGGTGGTGAGCCAGCGGCAGAAGTTGACATCATCCAGATCGGAGACTGCGCTGTAGTCCGCCAGCAGGAAGTAGGTCCCTTCGCAGGGCAAAATTTCCAGACGGCTGGAACGCAGCGCATCAATAAACAGGTCTCGACGCTCGCGGTAAAACGTCGGCAGCTGGCGATAATGCTCCGGCTCGCTGCGCAGCATATCGGCGATCGCCAGCTGAGCGGGGGTGTTGACGGCGAAGGTCAGATACTGATGCACTTTACGCAGCTCAGCGCTGATAGCGGCAGGCGCCACGCAGTACCCCACCTTCCAGCCGGTCATATGAAACGTTTTACCGAATGAAGAGACCGCCACCGCGCGCTCGCGCAGCTGCGGATGCGCCAGCACGCTGGCATGCCCTTCGGCAGCAAAGCAGATATGTTCATAAACTTCATCGCTAAGTACGTAGATTTCGCGATCGGCAATCGCCTGCCACAGCGCGGCAAAATCTTCACGCTGCCACACCGTCGCTGACGGGTTGTGCGGCGTATTGAGAATAACCAGACGAGTTTTGTCGCTGAGGGTAGCGGCGAACTGCTGCCAGTCAACGCGAAAATGAGGCGGCTGCAGAGCAATGCGCTTCAGCACGCCGCCCGACAGCTCAACCGCCGGGGCATAGCTATCGTAGCTGGGGTCAAAGCAAATGACTTCGTCGCCGGAACGTACCAGCGCGGTAATCGCCGCATACAGCGCTTCCGTCGCCCCGGCGGTGACGGTTACGTCGCTATTGGCATCGGGGCGATAGCCGTACAGCTCTTCGGTTTTATCGACAATCGCTTCGCGTAGCGCGGCGACGCCGGTCATCGGCGCGTACTGATTGGCCCCCTGCGCGACGTGATACGCCAGACGCTCCTGCAGATAGCGCGGGCCATCAAAATCCGGAAAACCCTGCGACAGATTAATCGCCTGATGCTGCTGGGCCAGGGCGCTCATCTGGCTAAAGATAGTGGTGCCCAGTGAAGGGAGTTTACTCTCAGGAATCAGTGGCTTATTGCTCATTCTTTTTGTACCGTCTGTGATGCTGTTGTTGAAGCCACTATAACACGATGTTAATATTTGGCAATCAAGACGCTTAGACGTCTAAATGATAATGTTATTTCGCTTAGGCTTTAATAACAGCTCTCAACACAACGCCACCGTCAGCACGACCCACCGCTCACTCTGGAGAACTCATGATCCGCGCTATCGTGACCGATATTGAAGGCACCACCAGCGACATACGCTTCGTCCACAACGTCCTGTTCCCGTACGCCCGCGAACGTCTGGCCGGTTTTGTGACCGCTCAGCAGTTTGGCGAGCCGGTCAAGACCATTCTCGATAACCTGCGCCAGGAGATCGCCCAGCCGGCGGCTGGCGCCGAACAGCTTATTGCTACCCTGTTCACGTTTATGGATGAAGACCGCAAATCCACCGCCCTCAAGGCGCTCCAGGGGATTATCTGGCGCGAAGGCTACGTCAACGGCGACTTCACCGGCCATCTCTATCCGGACGTTTTGCCGGCACTGGAAAAATGGAAGTCACAGGGTATTGATTTATATGTATATTCCTCAGGCTCTGTCGCTGCGCAGAAATTGTTATTTGGCTACAGCGATGAAGGTGATATTACTCATCTGTTCAACGGCTATTTTGACACCCTGGTAGGGGCCAAGCGTGAAGTACAGTCCTACCGCAATATTGCTGAACAACTGGGACAGCCTCCTGCCGCCATCCTGTTTTTGTCCGATATCCATCAGGAGCTGGATGCCGCTGAAGAGGCCGGTTTCCGTACCCTGCAGCTGGTACGCGGCGACCGCGACCCGGCCAGCCATCATCCGCAGGTTCAGCGTTTCGACGATATTCACCCGGAGCAGATCCCAGCATGAGCGCATTAACCATATTTTCCGTAAACGACCCGCAAAACTCTCTCTGGCACAGTACTAACGCCGAAGAGATCCAGCAGCAGCTCAACGCTAAAGGCGTGCGTTTTGAGCGCTGGCAGGCCGACCGCGATTTAGGCGCGGCGCCAACGTCTGAAGCTGTCATTGCCGCCTATCAGCACGCGATTGATAAGCTGGTTGCAGAAAAGGGCTATCAGAGCTGGGATGTGATTAGCCTGCGCGCCGATAATCCGCAGAAAGAGGCGCTGCGGGAGAAGTTTCTCAATGAGCATACCCACGGAGAAGACGAAGTGCGTTTCTTCGTCGAGGGCGCCGGTCTGTTTTGCCTGCATATTGGCGACGAGGTGTTCCAGGTTCTGTGTGAAAAGAACGACCTGATTTCGGTCCCGGCGCACACGCCGCACTGGTTTGATATGGGCTCGGAACCCAACTTCACCGCCATCCGTATCTTCGATAATCCGGAAGGCTGGATTGCCCGGTTTACCGGCGACGATATTGCCAGCGCCTACCCGCGGCTGGCGTAACGCGCCTTATCCGGGCTACCGATCTGCAGACAACTGTGAACATGTAGCCCGGGCAGGCGCCCTGCGCCGCCCCCCGGGAGCAGAACGCAGCGTGGCTGAATTTCCCGGAGGCGATGCTGCGCATCTGTCCGGGCTACCCGCCCGCGGAGGGCTTCGATTCCGTAAGCCGGGAATTACCGGGCGCCTAACCCTCAATAAACCTCGGCGGATCGAAAGCGGTCACCGGCGGCAGCGCGTCCCGCCACGGTTCGATCTCCACCCAGCAGCTTTGAGCGCTACAGCCCTGCCCCAGGCGCGAGCTGCCGCGATCCTCGGTTAACACGTTGGGATTGCCGTGCTTATCCAGCGAGCCTTTTTCATTCGGGTCCAGCGGATCGTACCAGGCCCCGGTCGACATCTGCACCACTCCCGGCAAAATCTGCTCGCTGAGATGCACGCCGGCGAGAATCGCTCCGCGCGCGTTAAAGACCTTGACCACGCTGCCTTCGCTGATGTCCCGCGCCTGTGCATCCTGCGGATGCATCCACAGCGGCTCGCGTCCCTGAATTTTCGTCGCCCGGCTGACGCTTCCGTGATCGTACTGGCTGTGCAGGCGGGTGCGCGGCTGGCTGGAGAGCAGATGCAGCGGCCAGCGCGCAGCTTCCTGCCGCTGCCAGGCCGCTTCCTGCTCATCCCACCACGGATGGCCCGGGCACTCGCGATAGCCAAAGCCGGCAATGGTTTCTGAAAAGAGCTCAATCTTGCCGGAAGGCGTAGAGAGCGGATAGCGCTGCGGGTCGGCGCGAAAATCCGCCAGAAAAACCTGCGGCTGCTCAGGCGCGCTGTACTCCAGCACTCCCTGCTGCCAGAACGCCTCAAATGACGGCAGCGTAATCCCCTCTTCCTGCGCGCGCGGTCGCGAGGCTTCGTAAATCTCCCTCAGCCACTGCCCGGCATCGCGCCCCTCGCTAAAACGTTCGCCGCAGCCCAGCCGTTCGGCAAGATCGCAAAAGATGGCGTAATCATCACGCGCGTCGCCCACCGGCGGGATCTGTGCGCTCATGGCGATCATAAAACCGTCGTGACCGCCGCTGCCAATATCTTCCCGCTCCAGCGACGTGGTGACCGGCAGGACGATATCGGAAAATTTAGCCTGCGCGGTCCAGTACTGTTCGTGCACCACCACCGTTTCTGGTCGCCGCCAGGCTTCGCACAGGCGGTTAATATCCTGATGATGATGAAACGCGTTGCCGCCGGCCCAGTAGACGAGGCGGATGTCGGGATAGCGCAGATGCTGGCCGTCAAACTCATACGCTTCGCCCGGATGCAGCAGCATATCGGAGAGGCGCGCCACCGGAATCACCTGGTTCACCGCGTTCTCCCCGGCGGGAAGGCGCGGCCCGGAAAAGGCCTTACGCCCCGCCCCCGCCAGATTGGTGCAGGCATAGCCAAATCCCAGCCCGCCGCCCGGCGTACCGATTTGCCCCAGCAGCGCGGTGAGCGCCACCGTCGCCCAGTAGGCCTGCTCGCCCTGGCGCGCCCGCTGAATCGACCAGGAGATATTGACCATCGTACGCTGGCTGGCCATCTCACGCGCCAGCGCGACAATCCGCTGCGCGTCAATACCGGTTATCGCCGCCGCCCACTCCGGCGTTTTTGCGACGCCATCGCTCTCCCCCATCAGGTAGGCGCGATAAGGTGCGAAACCTACGGTATGGCTGGCGATAAAACCGCTGTCGTAGAGGGATTCATTAATCAGCACGTAGCACAGCGCCAGCAGCAGCGCGGTATCGGTTCCGGGACGGACGGCGAGCCACTCGGCGCTCTCCACGGCGCTCAGATCGTTGCGCACCGGGCTAATATTGATAAAGCGTGTCCCCTGCGCCTGCATCTTTTCCAGCCAGTATTTCAGCATATGGTCGTTGGCGCCGCCGCCGTTGACCTGCGCATTACGCAGCGGCAGGCCGCCGAATGCGACGAACAGCTGGCACTCCCGCGCCAGCTCGGAAAAATGGGTATGCTGACGGTGCAGCGGGCTCAGCGGCCCGAGAATATGCGGCAGGATACGCTCCCCCGCCGCGCTGCTGTAGGTATTAGTGCTGGCGGTATAACCGCCAAAGCATTTGAGGAAACGGTGCAGCTGGCTTTGCGCGTGGTGAAAACGGCCGGCGCTGGCCCAGCCATAGGAACCGCCGAAAATCGCCTCATTGCCGCAGCGCGCTTTAACCGACTGCAGCTCGCGGGCCAGCAGATCGAGCGCCACTTCCCAGCTCACCTCAACAAACGGCTCTTTACCGCGCCCGTCGCGGGAAGCCGGGCCATTTTGCAGGTAGCCGGCGCGTACCGCCGGACGCCGAATGCGCGTCTTGCTGGTGACCGCATCGGGGAGCGACTGACCAATGCGCGAGGGATTTTTATCCCAGGGCACCGGCGTCACCGCCTCAATTTTGCCGTCACCGGCCTGTACCCGCCAGGTTCCCCAGTGCATTACGGTCAGATTATGTTGTTTTCTCATGCGGTTTTTTCTCACCTGCTAACGGCCGCTATAATAAAGCGTGCGAATCCTGGGAATAAAATACGTATCACCATACAATCTGCTGCTGAGAAAGGATTTTCCACGCAGAATAGTTCTACGCTATTCCGGGATGCGATATATTACAGCGACAGAATAATTTTAATTAAGCAGCAATCTTTATTTGAATAAATAAGAGTTGCAAGCAAATTAAGCCCACAAAATAAAAAGGGATTAAGCTGCATCATGAAATATTTTCAGGTTACAGATAACAAATTTACGTTTTCCTCAGGCAAATCTGCGATATAACATTGTTGATATAACTTAGACATATTTTGTATTTGAGGTTGTGTAGTTGTTGTTGTCATGCTACTGCTCCGCACAACCACCTCCATTACAGGACCATAATAAGAATGTCGCAGAAAAAGAAATTATTGCCCATCGCGCTGGGCCTGCTCTCGCTTGCCTCCGTTAACGCTCTGGCAGCAGAGGCTTTATCGCTTCAGGGAAAAACCATCGGTATTGCCGTCGTCGGCACGCAGCACTTCTGGGATCGTGAAGCCTATAAAGGCGCCAGCGAAGAGGTTGAGAAACTGGGCGGTAAAGCGATCGGCGTCGACGGCGGACGCGATAACCAGGTTCATGCTAATAACCACGATATTTTACTGTCGCGTAAAGTTGATGCGGTAATTAGCATTCTGGGCGACAGTTCCGTTGAGCCTAAATTTAAAGCGCTGCGCGATGCCGGCATCCCGGTATTTACCGTTGACCATGTCTCAAAATACTCGGTCAATAACACCACCTCCGATAACTACACGCTGGGGTCAACCATTGGTCGCTATATGGCCGATGAACTGGGCGGCAAAGGCAACGTGGCGGTATTTAACGCATTCTCCAGTTCCCTGCGTATTTGCGGGATTCGTTACGACCAGTGGAAATATGTCCTTAAGGATTACCCGGATATTCATATTATTCAGCCAGAGCTGGCCGAACAGTTCGCCAACTCGCCGGAAGATGCGCGGAAGAAAACCCTCGAACTGCTGAGCCAGTATCCGAAAGGCAAACTCGATGCGATTCACGTTGCCTGCTGGGATCAGCCGGCTATCGGTATTGTCCAGGCGCTGGAAGAGACCGGCCGCGATAAAGACGTCAAGGTTACCGCTATTGATGCTGGCCCGGAGACGCTGGAGATCATGGCCGAGCCGGGTAGCCCGCTTGTCGCCAACGTCGCCCAGCAGCCGCACCTGATCGGCCAGACTTCAGCCGATAACGTCGCTCGCTACTTCGAAAAACAGAAGCTGCCGCTGCAAACCTTTATCCCGGTGGTCCCGGTGAAAGGCCCGCAGGAGGCGAAAGCGGTCTACAAACAGCTGGGATATGGCGAACTGCAGTGATCACTCAATCCTCCGGCGGGGCGAATCCCGCCGCTGGTCTGGCGATGAACCAGATCGGCAAAAGCTTTGCCAACGTGACTGCATTAAATGCGGTCACGCTGCTTCTGAATCCCGGTGAAATTCACGGTCTGATTGGCGAAAACGGCGCGGGAAAATCGACGCTGATAAAAATCCTCGCCGGGGTCTACCAGGCCGATAGCGGCAGCGCCACCCTTGACGGCGCGCCGCTGCCGCTTGGCAATCCAGCGGCGATTGAAGCGCTGGGTATCCGCGTCATTCACCAGGAGCTCAATCTGATCCCCCACTTTACGGTGGCGGAATCGGTGTTTCTCGGCCAGGAGTACCGCACCCGCTGGGGCGCGCTGGACCGGCGGCGGATGAATGCCGCCGCCGAAGCGTTTTTCCGCGACAGCTGGCAGCTGGACATCAATCCCCGCCGCCTGATTCGCGACCTCAGCCTCGCCGAACGCAAGCTGGTGCAGATCGCCAGGGCGCTGATTGACGGCGCGGCAAAGCTGGTGGTCTTTGATGAACCCACCGCGCCGCTGGAAGCGCAGGAGGCCAGCCTGGTTTCCTCAGCGATTTTGCGCCTGCGGGAGCAGGGAATCGGCATTCTCTATATTTCCCACTACCTCAACGAAATCGCCGCCCTCTGCGATCGCGGCACGGTACTGCGTAACGGCGAGGTCGTTGGCTATCCCGACCGGGCGCTGCTGCAGGACACCGACGCGCTGATTAAAATGATGGTCGGTCGCGACATCGAACAGCTCTATACCCCGCGCCAGAGCAGCGCTCAACGGGTAGATGCCGCCGCGCCGGTTCTTTCGGTTCGCCATCTCAGCGACGGCGTCCATCTGAATGATATTACCTTTGATATTCAGCCGGGCGAGATCGTCGGCGTCGCCGGCCTGCTGGGCGCCGGGCGCGACGTACTGGTCGATCTGCTTTATGGGCTGCGCCGCGCGCGCAGCGGCACAATAAGCATCGACGGCCAGCCGAAGCGGCTGCGCACGCCGTATCAGGCCACCCGAGCGGGGATGGCGCTGGTGCCGCGCGACCGCCGCCATCAGGGGCTGATTCTCCCCTTCTCCACCGCCGACAATATCAATCTGGCCTCGCTAGCGGAGACCGCCACTTTCGGCTGGGAGCATCGCGGCCGGGCGCTGGCAAAAGCGCGCAGCTGGATTGAGCAGCTCTCCATCCGCCCTGGCCGTCCGGAGCTGCCGGTGCGCTTTATGAGCGGCGGCAACCAGCAAAAGGCGATACTTGCCCGCTGGCTCGGCACCAATGCGCGGCTTTTTATTCTTGATGAACCCACTCTCGGGGTGGATATCGGCGCGCGCAGCGATATTTATCAGCGCACCCGCGAGCTGGCGGATCGCGGTCGCGGCGTGCTGGTCTCATCCAGCGATGCGCCGGAGCTGCTCGGCCTTTGCGACCGCATCCTGGTGATGTGGCGCGGCGAGCTGGTGGCCAATCTCCCGACCCGGGGGCTGACGCTGGACGCGCTGCTGGTGACGATTAACGGTGGACAGGAACAACAGGTATGAGTGCAGATATTCAGCGCCGCCCCCTTCCGGGCATCACGACGCTTATCGAAAAATTCCCCCTGATTCTCTTTTTTGCGCTGCTGGTCTGGCTCAGCCTGCAGTCGCCTTTCTTTTTAAGCTGGCAGAATATCAGCATGATGCTGGTGCAGAGCGTGCCGCTGGCGATCCTCTGTTTCGGCCTGGTCTGCGTGATTGCCGTCGGCGGCGATGACGTGGTTTCCGGCGGTATCGATCTGTCGCTGCCCGCCATCGCGGTGCTCGGCGTCGCGTTACTCAGCCTCGGTATGGCGGAGTGGAACACCCCTTACCTGGCGCTGATTCTGCTGCTGGTCGCCGTGAGCCTGGCCTGCGGCGCGGTCAACGCCGTGCTGGTGCTGGCGGCAGGCCTGCCGCCGCTGCTGGCGACCCTGTCGACCTCGGTAGCCTTCACCGGCCTGACCGACCTGCTGACCGGCCAGCGACGCATCGCGGTAAGCGACCCGCTGATGGTGGCCTTTCGCGATAACGCTCTCTTTGGCATTCCCTGGCCGCTTCTCTATCTGCTGGCGGTCTTCGCGCTGTTTCAGCTTTTGCTCCACCACTCCCGCTTCGGCCAGCATTTACAGGCGGTGGGCGGTAACCGCGATATGGCGCAGATGAGCGGGCTCAACATTCGCCGTTTAACCCTTCTCGTCTGGCTGCTGGCGGGCCTCGCCGCCGGTCTGGCGATTTTACCGCTGCTCAGCCAGGGCTCAGGCAGCTCGAGCGGCACGGCGACGCCGCTGCTGCTGGAAACCGTCCTTGCCACTTTTATCGGCGCGGCGTTCTCGCGGCGTCGCGTGGTCACCATCTGGGGAGCGCTGCTCGGCGCGGTGCTGGTCAACGCGCTCTCTAACGGGCTCGGCCTGCTGGGAGTAAATATTTTCTGGATGGGCGCGATCAAAGGCGGCCTGATCCTCGTGGTGCTGGCGGCGTCAGCGGTCAGACATAAAGGAGGCAACTGATGAGCCAGATGACGCTCAAGACCCCCTCTTCGGGACAAACCGGCAGCAGCCCGCTGGCGTGGCTATCACGGGCAGGGTTCGGCATCATTACCCTGCTGGCGATTGCCCTGTTCGGCTGGGCGAACCCGGTATTTCTGACCTTCGACAACTGGGCCAATTTGCTGCAGGGCAGCGCGATTCTGCTGATCGTGGCGATGGCGATGACCCTTATCGTTAGCGCCGGAGCGATTGACCTCTCCGTCGGCGTGGCGCTGGATTTCGGCGCCGCCTTTGCGCTGGTGGCGCTGAAAACCTGGCACCTGCCGTGGCAGGCGGCGGTGGGCTGCGCGCTGCTCGGCGGGGTGATTATCGGCCTGCTGAACGCCTTCCTGATCCTTGTCTGCCAGATTCGCCCGTTCCTCGCCACCCTCGGCACCTGGTTTATCGCCAGCAGCGCCGAGCGCATCTATACCGACGGCGGCGGCTCTATCTCCTACCGCCGGATGGCGCCGGAGTATCACGATCTGGCCGTCGGCACCGTCGCCGGAATTCCGACGCCGGTGGTGATAGTTCTGGCGCTGTGGTTGGCGGCCTGGCTGCTGACCGAACGCACGCTGTTCGGCAAGTACGTGCGCGCTATCGGTCAGAACGGCGAAGCGGCGCGTATCGCCGGGATCCGCGACCGCCGGACCATGCTGTGGGTGCTGGTAGCGGCCTCCGCGCTGTGCGCCGTCGGCGGCGTCATTCTCTCCGCCAACCTGCGCCAGTTTACGCCGCTGGCCGGCCAGGCCTACCTGATGGATGCCATCGCTGCGGTCTTTATCGGCACCGCCTTTAACCGGCTGGGCCGGGTCAGCATTGCCGGCACCCTCGGCGGCGTGCTGTTCCTCGCCATTATTGATAACGGCCTGAACCTGATGGGGCTGAACTACCTGGTGAAAGATGCGCTGGTTGGCGTAATCCTGGTGGTGGCGCTGGCCCTCTCCTTCTGGCAGGCGCGTTTGCGCCAGACCCACCGTTAAGCGGAGCACCTATGGCAGCTTTTGACGCCGTCTTTGTCGGCCTGACTATTCTGGATATCGCCGGTCGCCCGGTGATCGACATCCCGCCGCGTGGCGGGGTGGCCTTTATCGAACAAATTCGTCTGAACCCCGCCGGAACCGCCGCCGGAGCCAATATTAATGCCGCTAAGCTGGGCATTCGTACCGCCGCGGTGGCCTGCCTCGGCGAAGATGAAAAGGCCGATTTTATACTCGCCAGCTATGCGCGGCTGGGAATCGACTGTTCGCTGGTCCAGCGTACCGCGCAGCAGGAAACGTCGGCGACGATCCTCCCTATCCGCCCCAACGGCGAGCGCCCGGCACTACACTGCCGGGGCGCTTCCGATACGCTTTTTATCCGCGAAGAGGAGTTTGATGCCGTCCTCGACTGCCGCTTCCTGCACCACGGCGGCACCGGCCTGCTGGCGGCGATGGATCGCGGGCAGAGCGCCCTTCTGCTGCAAGCGGCGAAGGCTCGCGGCGTCACCACCAGCTTCGATTTGATTGCCCCCAATGAATATACCCTGGAACTGCTGCGCCCGCTGCTGTCGTCGGTGGACTACTTTATGCCCTCCCTTGAAGAAGCGGCGTATCTCTCCGGGGAGACCCAGCCGGAAGCGATCGCCCGCTTCTTTTTTGCCCTTGGCGTCGGGACCTGTATTTTGAAGGACGGCGAGAACGGTTCCTGGCTGCTGACCCGCAACGGCGCCGTTGAACATATCCCGGCGTACCGGGTCGATGCCGTGGATACCACCGGCTGCGGCGACAGCTACTGCGGCGGCTTTATTGCCGCGCTGGCCCGCGGGCTAAGCGTCAGACAGGCATGCGAGGTGGCTTCCGCCGTCGCCGCGCTGGTGGCGACCGGGATGGGGTCGGATGCCGGGGTGGTGGACTGGCCGCATACCCGGCAGTTTATGGCGGCAAACCGGCGCGGTTAACAAGCTTCGCCGCCGCATCGCGCGGCGGCAAAAGCCGGTTAACGCCACTGATAGAGCAGCGGCTCGCCGGCGACATAGCGCTGAAGGTCGGCGGCAATCATCGCCGTATGCTTAGCGATGCTCTCCCGCGTCGCCCCGGCAATATGCGGGGTGATAATGACGTTATTCAACTCGGTGACAAACGGATGATCGCGCCACAGCGGCTCGCGATGGTAGACATCCAGCGCCGCGCCGCCCAGCGGGCCGTGGCGCAGCGCATGAATCAGCGCCTCTTCATCCACGACCGCCGCGCGCGAGGTATTAATCAGCAGCGCGCCCGGCTTCATGCTATTCAACAACGCCGCGTTCACCAGGCCATCGCTGTGCGGGCCGCTGCTCAGATGCAGACTTACGATATCCGCCTCGCGGAACAGTCCCTCAAGGGTCGTTTTTTGCAGCCCCGGCTCGTTAATCTCTTCGGCGGCGACAAACGGGTCCACCACCAGCACCGCCATGCCAAAGGCGCGAGCGATGCGCGCCACGCGGCGGCCAATATTACCGTAGCCAATCAGCCCCAGGGTTTTGTTACGCAGCTCGCTGCCTTTAAACACTTCGTAAGGGCTTTGCGGACTGACGTCCCACACCACATCGCGGCGCAGTCCGCTCTGGGTGGCCTGCGCCGCGTTTTCGGCGTGGGTGAATTCGCCGCGCTTCAGCGCCGCGTGCGATTGCGGAATATGCCGCGCCAGGCTCAGCATCAGCCCCAGCGTCAGCTCGGCGGCGGCGTCCGCGTTACGCCCCGGCGTATAGAGCACGCGGATACCGCGCGCCAGGGCGGCTTTGGTATCGATGTTCACCGGATTGGCGCGCGTGCAGGCGATCACCTGCAGACGCGGACAGGCGGCGATCACCGCTTCCGTCACCTCATCGTAGCTGGTCACCAACACCTCGGCGTCGTGGGCCAGCTCGATCAATTGGTCTGCGCTCAGCTTTGGCTTGCCCAGCGCCCAGCCTTCCACCCGCAGTTCGCCCAGTTGCTGAAAAGCGCTGAGGTCGCCGGCGTGTTCGGCGGTAAAAACAATTTTCATATGCGTTGTTCCTGAGAAATACGTTGAAGCGCCTCGCGGCGGGCGTGCCACACCGGCAGCATCTGTTCGCGCAGCAGGCGATAAACCGGATAGAGCGCGACGTAGCGGCTGTGCGCCTGCGGATGGGGCCGATAGTGGGTCTGCTCCAGCGCCGGATAGCGGCTGAGGGCATCAACGCTGCGCGCCGCCAGAATCGCCGCACCGCGCGCGCTAAGCTCGTTGAAAGTACTGGAAACCACCGTTCTGCCGGTACAGTCGGCAATAATTTGCAACCAGGTCGCTGAAGCCGCGCCGCCGCCGGTCAGGTACAGTTCGCCGCCCTGCGGGTAGCCCTGAAGCGAGTCGACGATAGCGTAAGCCAGACCTTCAAATACCGCCCGCTGCAGCTCTGCGCGGGTAGTGTGCTGGCTAATGCCGAAATAGCCTGCCCGCGCCTCGGGGCTGAAGAACGGCGCGCGTTCGCCGTTGAGATAAGGCTGCCAGAAGACGCCGCCGCTGCCCGGTTCAACGCTGGCGATATGCTGTTCCAGCTGCTGTAAATCCGGATCCAGCGAAATCTGCTGCTGGAGCCAGTCGATGTTCGGCGTCCCGGCCTGCATCGGAAAAAGGTTAATAAAGCTGCCCGCTTCGGTGTGGGTAACGTAGCGCGTCCCCTCATTGACCGTCTGGCGACCGTGACAGACGATGCCGGTGCAGCAGGTGGTGCCGAGAATAGTATAAATGTCGCCATCATTGACCGCGCCGCAGCCCAGCGCCGCGCTGCAGACATCCAGCGCGCCGGCCGCTACCGGTGTGGCAGCGGGAAGCCCGGTCAGCGCCGCGACCTCTTCACGCAGCGCGCCAGCCTGCGCGTCCGGCGCCAGCAGCGGCGGAAACAGAGGTTGTAAATCTGCCAGCCCCATCTCGTTGAGCACCACCGCGGATAGCTTCCCGCTCTGCTGATTCAGCAAAGAGGTGCTGGCATCGGTGAGATCCAGCGCCGCGACGCCGGTGAGGCGAAAGCGGATCCAATCCTTGGCGAAGAACAGATAGCGGGCCGCCGCCAGCCGCTCCGGCTGATGATGCTTGAGCCAGCGCAGCTGCATGCTGGTGTTGCAGGGCTGAAGATGGGTACCGGTATCGTCAAAGAAACGGCGGTCAAAACCGGGGCGGCTGAGGAGTTCGTTCATCAGTTCCCGGCTGCGGGTGTCGCTCCACAGGATACCCGGCCCGACCGGTTCGCCCTCGGCGTCGCAGAGCCAGACACCCTCCCCCTGCCCGGCGAGGCCAATGGCTCGTAAACGCCCGTTTTGCAGCGCCGGATGCCGCGCGATATCGCGCAAAATCGCCACCACCGACTGCCACAGCTGGGCCATATCCTGTTCGGCTTCACCGTTGGCCGACAGGCGCGGGCCGGTGTTCTGCGCCGCGCTGGCGCACGCCTGAAAATGTTGATCAAACAGCACCGCCTTCACGCGCGAAGTGCCGATATCAATTCCGAGATAAAAATCCATGCCTGACCCGTTGATGGAGGGAAATTTAGTCGCGCTCGTAGCGGCGGCGCATCAGCTCGCATTCGAAAAGAAACTCCAGTCCTTCCAGCTGGCGACGGGCTTCGGGAATATCTTTGCCCCAGCAGGTCAGGCCGTGGCCGCGCAGCAGGAAGCCGTAGCGCAGCGGGTGGGTCTGCGCATAATCTTCAATGCGCGCCGCCAGGGCGTCGATATCCTGGTCGTTATCAAAAATGGCGACCGGCACGGTATCAAGATGGCTGTGCTGGCCGGCCAGGGTTTTCTGCATCTCATAACCCTGTAGCGCCAGGGTGGCGCTTTTTTCAATCCGCGACAGCACGGTCGCGTTGACGGTATGCACATGCAGTACGACATTCGCTTCCGGGAACAGGCGATACACCAGGGTATGCAGGCCGGTTTCAGCTGAGGGTTTACGCCCGGAAGGCGCTTTATTGCTGGCGATCTCCACCTGCAGGAAATCCTCCGTCGTCAGGCTACCTTTATCGCGCCCCGACTCGCTCAGCCAGCACCAGGTCTCATCCTGACGCACCGACATATTGCCGCCGGTAGCGGGCGCCCAACCTTTCGCACCGATCCAATGACAGGTGGTGACCAGTTGCGCGAGTCTTTCTTGCCACATAGCAGTTCCTTAGTTTAGCGATGTTGTATTTAGCCGTCTAAATGGCTATTTACCCGATACTAACACCGCCGACGTAAGCGAACAATATTTCAGGAAAGACTTACATTGAGAATGGTTATATCAGAAATGCATATGTAATTACGATTTTTAACAACAATACAACTACACATTTTCATGACGCCAAAATTACCGGCTGCGGAGTGTTAAAAAGATGGCTAATCGTTCCAGCGGGAAAAGGCGCAAAATTGACATCATTTGTCGATTCGGCACGGTCTTTCAGGGCGGATGAGGCGCCAGCCGCTGCCCGGTATTTATGCGGCTACCGTAGCCAACCCCCGCGCCCCGCGATGGTGCAAAACATGGCACTGTGCACAGATTGATGGCAATCGACGACCGAGAAATACGATTTTATGTGCAGATTGCCCACCCTCTTGTGTTATGCCTGCCTTGATTTTTTTGGCATACCTCTTGCTACCCATCAGCCATCGCTATTCGGATAGCCACTCAGAGGTTCCACCATGTCAAACAGCAATGATTTTCCACTCGTCGAAGCGCCCGCTTCCGGGCGCAAGGGCGTATTTTCCATCTCGATGGTTCTGTTCAGCTTTACCTTTTTCACCGGCACCATGTTCGCGGGCGGCAAGCTGGGCGTCTCTTTCTCCATCGTTAACCTGCTGTGGATTGCGGTAATCGGTAACTTTCTGCTGGCTCTGTACGCCGCGTCGCTCGGCTGGATTGCCGCGCGCAGCGGGTTAAATACCGTGCTGATGGGGCGTTTTTGCTTCGGGGAAATCGGCAGCAAGCTCGCCGATTTTATCCTCGGTTTCGCCGAGCTGGGATGGTACGCCTGGGGTACGGCGACGGTCGCCATCTCGCTGGTCAAAATCCTCGCCCTTCCTGAGGCGCTGACGATTCCGCTGATGATCCTGTTCGGTATCCTGTTCTGCGTCACCGCGCTGGTGGGCTACAAGGGGCTGGATGCGCTGTCGCGCGTATCGGTGCCGCTGATGTTTATTCTGCTGGTGGTGTCGATGTACCTTGCCGCCCATCACGCCGGCGGCTGGCAGGCGATGACCCAAATCCGACCCGGCGAAACCATGAGCTGGTCTGCGGCCATCACCATGGTATTCGGCACCTTTGCCAGCGGCGCGACCCAGGCGACCAACTGGACGCGGCTGGCCAACTCCAGCCGTACCGCCATCGTCGCCAGCATGAGTAGCTTCCTGATCGGCAACGGGCTAATGATTATCGCCGGCGCCTGGTGCGCCATCGTTTACCAGCAGGCTGATATCGTGGAAGTGCTGATTTTGCAGGGGCTGTCGGTCGCCGCGGTGGTGATGCTGTGCCTCAATCTGCTGACCATTCAGGGGCCGACGATTTATAACGTCTCGGCGGCGGCCTGCCATCTGCTGCGCAGCGAGCGTCGCCGCACCCTGACCGTAGTCGCCGCCGGAGTCGGCATTCTGCTGGCCATTGGCGGTATGTATGAAATGCTGATTCCTTTCCTGGTGCTGCTGGGCAGCATCATTCCCCCCATCGGCGGCGTGATCCTCGCCGACTACTGGTTTTATCGCGGCGGCCGCTACCCGCTGCTGCACACCGCCCGTTTGCCGCGTTTTAACTGGCTGGGGCTTAGCGCCTACGCCGTGGGCGCGGTGGTGGCCTACCTCTCGCCGTGGATCGCCCCGCTGGTCGGTATCACCGTTTCCGCGCTGGTCTATATCGCGCTGACTCGTCTGAGCAAACGCCAGCCCGCCGCTGATTCCGTCGTGGAACAGTAGTCATGAGTCTGACGGTGGGCGAAATCCTCGCCCTTGATGGGCTTTCCGCCATGCGCCTGCGCGCCGGTAAGCAGGGGCTACAGCTGGCGGTGCGCTGGTACTACGTGGCGGAAAATGAAAATATCGCCGAATGGATTATGGGCGGGGAGCTGGTGTTCATCACCGGGATCAACCATCCCCGCGATGAAGACAACCTGATCCATTTGCTGATGGAGGGCAAGCAGCGCGGGATTGCCGGGATGGTGATCCTCACCGGCGATGCGTACATTCAGGCGATCCCGCCGCGCCTGATTGCGCTGGCCGATGAACTGGGCATACCGCTGATCGAACAGCCCTATCTGCTGAAGATGGTGATCGTGACCGAACGCATCGGTACCGCGCTGGTGCGCAGCGAAAACGCCCTGCAATCGCAGCGCGATATTCTGCTGCAGCTGTTAACCGGCGACTTTCCCGACCTGCAAATTCTGCATCAGCGCGCGCTCCACCAGCAGCTGGACTTTACCCGGCCGCTGCGGGTCGCGGCGCTGCGGCTGGAAGGTATCCAGCGCCTGTTTCGTCAGTTTCCGCCGGAGCAGGCCGAGGCCTGGCTGCAGCAGGCCCGCCGCACCGTACGCCAGCGCCTGCAGCAGCAGCTCAATCAGCAGGGCAATCCCTTTCCGCTGGTCGAGCGCGGCAATATGTTTCTCTTCCTGCTGCCGGATGAAGAGGGCGAGTTTTATCAGCAGAAAACGTGGCTCCAGACGTGGCTGCATGCGCTGGCGGAGGGCGACGACGGGCTATCGCTGCTGTGCGGCCTTTCGGCGCCGGTGCAGCAGCTACAGGAATATCAGCGCGCGCTGTCGCAGGCCCGTCAGGCGCTGGACCTCAGCGATAGCCTGCGTCCGGCCCAGCGCATCAGCGACTACCAGCAATTGGGTTTTATCAAGCTGCTCTCCGCCGTCGGCGACCCAGGGCTACTGAGCGATTTTATGCACGATACCCTCGGCTGTCTGATCGAACCCGATCGCAAAAGTCCATGGCTGCTGATGGAGACGCTGGAAACGCTGCTTCAGGAGAGCGGCAACGTGGTCCGGGCCGCCGAGCGGCTGGGTATCCACCGCAACACGCTGCATCAGCGTATCCAACGCATTGAAAAGCTGACCCGCTATCCGGTCAGCCATCCGCAATTTCATCTCAACGCCTCGGTCGCCCTGGCGATCTGGCGTATGTCGCAAAACCATTTACGGGAACAACCATGAAAATTATCAACGCGCGTCTGCGCCAGCAAGAAGCGCTTTATACCCTTGAGCTAGAGGACGGTCTGTTTAAGAGCATCACCGCGCAGACCGCCGTGCAGACGGCTGACGCCGACGATATCGACGCAGAGCAAAAGCTGGCGATCCCGCCGTTCGTCGAGCCGCATATTCATCTCGATGCCACCCTGACGGCGGGCGAGCCGGAGTGGAATATGAGCGGTACCCTGTTTGAGGGCATCGCCCGCTGGAGCCAGCGTAAAGCAAGCGTCACCGTCGAAGATACCCGCCAGCGGGCGCTGAAAACCATCGGCATGCTGCGCGACAACGGCGTGCAGCACGTGCGTACCCACATTGATGTTACCGACCCTTCCCTGACCGCCCTTGAGGCAATGCTGAGGGTGAAAAAGGAGGCGGCTCATCTTATCGATCTGCAGATCGTCGCCTTCCCGCAGGAGGGCATTGAGTCCTTCCCCGGCGGACGCGAGCTGATGACCCGCGCCATAGAAATGGGCGCCGACGTGGTGGGCGGTATCCCGCACTACGAAAACACCCGCGATAAGGGCGTCAGCTCGCTGGTTTTTCTGATGGACCTGGCCCAGCGCCACGGCTGCCTGGTGGACGTGCATTGCGATGAAACCGACGATCCGCAGTCGCGCTTTCTGGAGGTGCTGGCGGAAGAGGCCCGGGTGCGCGGCATGGGCGCGCAGGTCACCGCCAGCCATACCTGCGCTATGGGTTCTTACGATAATGCCTACTGCTCGAAGCTGTTCCGCCTGCTCAAAGCGTCGGGCATCAACTTTATCTCCTGCCCGACCGAAAGCATTCACCTGCAGGGGCGCTTCGACAGTTGGCCGAAACGCCGCGGCGTGACGCGGGTGGCGGAGCTGGACCGCGCCGGGATCAACGTCTGCTTCGCCCAGGACTCCATTCAGGACCCGTGGTACCCGCTGGGCAACGGTAACATCATGCGCATTCTCGACGCCGGGCTGCATATCTGCCATATGCTGGGATACGAAGATTTGCAGCGCTGCCTCGATCTGATTACCGATAACAGCGCCCGCACGCTGTGTCTCGGCGATAACTACGGTATTGCCGAAGGGCGCCCGGCGAACCTGCTGATCCTCGATGCGGAAAACGACTATGACGCGCTGCGCCGCCAGGCAAAAGTGCTGACCTCCATTCGTCACGGCAAAATCATTTTGCAGCGCCAGGCGGAGCAGATTCGCTATCCGGCATAAGCCTGACGTTGGCGCGGTACCTGTGCCGCGTCAACCCGCTGCTCGCCGGAGGATTTATGTGGTACCTTCTTACTACTTTTTCCGTGCCGACGATGGGCTCCTGCGTCGGCGCGGGCTCACTGAGGACAACCCGTACCCTGATACTATGAGCGAAAAAAAATGGATTAAGGCAGAGGACGTTGCCCGGCTCGCTGGCGTCTCCCGTTCCGCAGTTTCCCGCACCTTTACCCCCGGCGCGTCGGTGGCGGAAAAAACCCGCCAGAAGGTTCTCGCCGCGGCGGAAACGCTGGGCTATCAGGTGAATATTATCGCCCGCACGATGAACACCGGCAGCAGCAACTTTATCGGCATCGTCACCGCCGGATTTGATAACCCGTTCCGCAGTAAGCTGCTGTCGCCGCTGGTCCACCAGTTGGCGCTCAACGGTTTTATGCCGCTGCTGATGAACGCCGACGATCCGCAGCAGCTCGCCCCGTCGCTCAGACAGTTGCTGAGCTATCACGTCGCAGGCGTCATTATTACCTCCGGGGCGCCGCCGCTGTCGCTGGCGGAGGAGTATCTGGAGCGAAAAATCCCGGTCACCCTTATCAACCGCCACGCCGACCTGGCCGGCTGCGATCGCGTGTGCAGCGACAACGCGCAGGGCGCGAAGCTGGTCGCCGACCTGTGTACTCAGCGCCAGTGGCGCCAGGCCGGGTTTATCGGCGAAAGTCTGGATAACTTCAGCACCCGCCAGCGCTACGAAGCGTTTGTTGCCCATAGCCAGGGCATGGAGATCGCCGCGCACTTCTGCGATAGCAGCGGCTATCAGGCGGGATTTGCCGCCGCCAGACAGCTGCTTGCCGCGCATCCGCAGCTGCAGGCGCTCTTCTGCGCCACCGATATGCTGGCGCTCGGCGCCCTGGACGGTCTGCGGGCAGACAACCCCGCCGCTTCGCTACCCGCTATTATCGGCTTCGATGATATCCCGCAGGCGGACTGGCAGCCCTATCAGCTGACTACCGTGCAGCAAAATACTGCCCTGCTCGCCCACCATGCGGTGGATCTGCTGGTCACGCGGATCGCCAAATTCAGTCTGCCGTCACGCCATCGTGAAGTGCCGGTGAAACTGATCGTTCGTCAAAGTGCAAAATGAAAAATTCATTTTATGCTGGAGCGATCACAGAATAATTTTTTTAATCCATCCACACTCATTTTGCCCTTCGGGGCTGTTTTTTTCAGGCAAATTGCACACGTGTGCAAAATAGGGAGTTACGATGAAATCACTGGAATTACATGAACTGCAGGCCCGCTACCGCCTGGCCTGCGAGCTGGCGCAGGCCGGCGCGGAACTGGCGTTCGAATTCTATCAGCAGCGCGACCGGCTGGCGGTGGATCATAAAGGCGATGACCTGCAGGACGTGGTCAGCGTCGCCGATAAACAGGTCGAAGCGTTTGTGAAGCAGCGCATTATGGACGCCTTCCCGCAGGACGGCTTTCTCGGCGAAGAGAGCGGAACGCAGATGCCGGACGCCCGCGTCCTGTGGGTTGTCGATCCTATCGACGGCACCAGCTGTTTTCTTAACGGCCTGCATACCTGGTGCCTGTCGCTGGCTATCGTCGCCGACGGGGAACCGGTTATCGGCGTGGTGTACGACCCCAACCATCGCGAGCTGTTCCACGCCATGAAAGGCCAGGGCGCATGGCTTAACGATGCGCCTGTCGCGCCGCATCCGGGTGCGACGGTCAAAGAGGGAGTGATGGGCGTCGGCACCTCGCACCGCGTGACGCCTGCGCTCTTTCTGCCCTTCCTCGATGCGCTGCTGAGCGACGGCGGGATGTTTATCCGCAACGGCTCCGGAGCGCTGATGAGCGCCTGGGCGGCGGCAGGCAGGCTTATCGGCTACTACGAACCGCATATGAACCCCTGGGACGGGCTGCCGGGGCTGGTGCTGATGCGCGAAGCGGGCGGCCTTAGCAACGATTATCTGGCAAACGACGGGATTCGTCACGGCAACCCGCTGCTGCTGGCCAGCAAGACGCTCTACCCACAATTAAAAAACATGCTTTGTCACCCATTACCTTAACCGTATCGGGTCAGGCTTTATCTGATTATGTACTCTACACAACGACGATAAACCTCACGGACGAACCACACTAATCAGTCAGGCCTCCGACCTTCGGAGATACCATTATGTCTGGAAGAATTATCGCATTTTTTCGCGCTTCGCCGCCCAAAGCGGGCGGAGAGTTCGATGAGCGGCGCTTTCGCAGCGTGCGCTGGCAAACCTTTATTACCATGACCCTGGCGTACGTCACGTTCTACGTTTGCCGGCTGTCGTTCACCGTCGCCAAAAGCGCGCTGGTGGAACTCGGCATAACCCCAACGGAGCTGGGCATGATCGGCTCAACGCTATTTTTCAGCTACGCCATCGGCAAGCTGGTCAACGGCTTTATTGCCGATCATGCCAACGTAGTGCGCTACATGAGCCTCGGGCTGCTGCTAAGCGCCGGAATGAACCTGATGATGGGGATGACCAGCAACGCCATGCTGCTGGCAATCTTCTGGGGGATTAACGGCTGGGCGCAGTCGATGGGCGTTGGCCCGTGCGTGGTATCGCTGGCGCGCTGGTACGGCTGTAAAGAACGAGGCACCTTTTACGCGATCTGGTCGACGGCGCATAACATCGGCGAAGCGATGACCTATATGGTGATCGCCGCGGTGATTGCCGGATTCGGCTGGCAGATGGGCTACCTGTCGACCGCCGCGCTCGGCGCCGCCGGGGTGGTGCTGATGCTGTTGTTTATGCGTGACTCGCCGCAAAGCTGCGGCTTCCCGCCCATCAACGTCATTCGCGATGAACCGCAGGAGGAGACGGAAGCCCGCGGCTCGGTATTTAAAAACCAGCTGCTGGCGCTGCGTAACCCGGCCCTGTGGACGCTGGCCCTGGCCTCGGCGTTTATGTATATCGACCGTTACGCGGTGAACTCGTGGGGGATCTTCTTTCTGGAACAGGATAAAGCCTACTCTACTCTCGAAGCGTCCGGGATTATCGGGGTCAACGCTATCGCGGGTATTGCCGGAACCATTATCGCCGGGATGCTCTCCGACCGCTTTTTCCCGCGTAACCGCAGCGTGATGGCCGGGTTTATCAGCCTGCTCAACACCGCCGGCTTCGCGCTGATGCTCTGGTCGCCGCACGGCTACTACACCGATATTCTGGCGATGATTATCTTCGGCGCCACCATCGGAGCGTTGACCTGCTTCCTTGGCGGACTGATCGCGGTCGATATTTCATCGCGTAAAGCCGCGGGCGCCGCGCTCGGCACTATCGGTATCGCCAGCTACGCGGGGGCGGGACTCGGCGAGTTTCTCACCGGCATCATCATCGATAAAACCTCGATGATCGAAAACGGCAAAACGCTATATGACTTCAGTACGCTGTCGCTGTTTTGGGTAGGCACCGGCCTCGTGTCCGCGCTATTCTGTTTTACCACCGCTGCGATTGTCGCCAGGCGACACGCGATAGAACGTCAGACCTCATTCTCGTCATAACCTTTTAACTTATAAGGAAGATTTTATGATGCCTGTACGACATCAGGTTTTGCTACGCCTGCTGCTTGCCTGCGCTCTGCCGCTGCTGGCCGCACCGGGCCATGCCGCCACGCAGTATGCGCTGGAAAAAGTGGTTGAACTCAGCCGCCACGGCATTCGTCCGCCGACGGAGGGCAACCGGGAGGCCATCGAAGCCGCGACCCAGCGTCCGTGGACGCAGTGGACCACCCACGACGGCGAGCTGACCGGCCACGGCTATGCCGCCGTCGTCAATAAGGGGCGCGATGAGGGCGCGCGCTTTCGCCAGCTGGGGCTACTGACGGCGGGCTGCCCGGCGAGCGGTGAGATTTATGTTCGCGCCAGCCCCCTGCAGCGTACGCGGGCCACCGCCCAGGCGCTGGTGGACGGCGCCTTTCCCGGCTGCGGCGTGATGATTCATCACGTCAGCGGCGACGCGGACCCGCTGTTTCAGACCGACAAATTTGCCGTCACGCAAACCGATCCCGCCCGCCAGCTGGCGGAAGTGAAGAAGAAGGCCGGCGATCTGGCGCAGCGTCGGCAGGCGCTGGCTCCGGCAATTCAGCTGCTGAAAAACGCGGTCTGCGTACCCGATAAGCCCTGCCCGGTGTTTGATCTACCGTGGCAGGTGGAGCAGAGCAAAAGCGGCAAAACCTCGATTAGCGGACTGAGCGTGATGGCCAATATGGTTGAGACGCTGCGTCTGGGGTGGAGCGAGAACCTGCCTCTCAGCCAGCTGGCGTGGGGCCATATTACCCGTTCCAGCCAGATAACCGCCCTGTTGCCGCTGCTGACGGAGAACTACGATCTCAGCAACGATGTGTTTTATACCGCGCAAAAACGCGGCTCGATTCTGCTCAACGCCATGCTTGAAGGGGTAAAAGAGGGCGCCGCGCCGAACGTGCGCTGGCTGCTGCTGGTGGCGCACGATACGAATATCGCCATGGTGCGGACGTTAATGGACTTTAGCTGGCAGCTGCCAGGGTACAGCCGCGGCAATATCCCGCCGGGCAGCAGCCTGGTACTGGAACGCTGGCGCGATACCCGCAGCGGTCAGCGCTACCTGCGCGTCTACTTCCAGGCGCAAAGTCTGGACGATTTGCGCCGCCTGCAAACGCCGGATAGCCAGCATCCGCTGCTGCGCCAGGAGTGGCGTCAGGCGGGCTGCCAGACGACCGATGTCGGGACGCTGTGCCCTTACCAGGCGGCGCTGACCGCGCTGGGCCGCAATATCGATCCGCAGTCCGCTCCGGCGGTGGAGATGGTGCTGCCATAAATAAGTAGAAGGCGAAGCTTTGGCGGTCGCTTCGCTTTTTGGCTCAGGTTCAGGCTTTTTCTGGTTTGAACGCCCCGGCGGCGACCTGCTCCGGGGTGACCACGCCGCTATCCAGCACCCAGCCGCTGACTAACGTTGCGGGCGTGACGTCGAACGCGGGATTGTAAACCGCAGCCTCTTTCGGCGCCCACTGCACCGCGCCAAAGCTGCCGGCGACGCCGGTGACTTCGGCGGCTGCCCGCTGCTCAATCGGGATCGCCGCGCCGTTCGGGCAATGGCGATCCAGGGTAGTTTGCGGCGCGGCTACGTAAAACGGGATCTGGTGATATTTTGCCAGAACCGCCAGCGAATAGGTGCCGATTTTATTGGCTACGTCGCCGTTGGCGGCAATACGGTCAGCGCCCACCCAAACCGCGTCGACCTTGCCCTGCGCCATCAGGCTGGCGGCCATCGAATCGGTAATCAGCCGATACGGCACCCCCAGCTCACCCAGCTCCCAGGCGGTCAGGCGTCCGCCCTGCAACAGAGGGCGCGTTTCATCCACCCAGACGTTTGCCACTTTCCCCTGCTGATGCGCCAGCGCAATCACTCCCAGCGCGGTGCCGACGCCCGCCGTCGCCAGGCCGCCGGTATTGCAGTGGGTCAACAGGCGGCTACCCGGCGTCACCAGCGCGCTGCCCGCCTCGGCGATGCTGGCGCAAAGCTGTTTATCCTCGGCGATCAGGCGCAGCGCTTCCGCTTCCAGCGCCTGCGGATAGTGCTCCTCCGCCAGCGCCAGCTTCATGCGATCCAGATTATTCATCAGGTTCACCGCCGTTGGACGCGCGGCGCGCAGCGTCTCCAGCGCCTCAGATAGCGCATCGCGGGTCAGACCGCGCCGCGCCAGCAGCGCCAGCAGCAGGCTGGCGGACAGGCCAATCAACGGCGCGCCGCGTACCCGCAGGGCGTGAATATGGTCCACCAGCAATTCGACGTTATCCGCCGCCAGCCAGCGTTTTTCCTGCGGTAAGGCCTGCTGGTCAAGAATAAAGAGCTGATTTTCGCTTACCCGCAGGCTGGTGCTCTGTAGTGTCTGCATTTAGTTAAATCCCTGTTGCGTTGTTGTATCACATTGTGTCAGGATGAAATCCAGAAGTATAGACGTCTGAACGGCTTAATCAGAATTTTGAGGATCGAGGCAATGTCGCAATACCATACTTTCACGGCCAGCGATGCGGTGGCTTACGCCCAACAATTTGGCGGTATCGATAATCCGACAGAACTGGTGTCCGCGCAGGAAGTGGGCGATGGCAACCTCAACCTGGTGTTTAAAATTTTTGATACCGAGGGCGTGAGCCGGATTATCGTTAAGCAGGCGCTGCCCTACGTGCGCTGCGTAGGAGAGTCCTGGCCGCTGACCCTTGACCGCGCGCGCCTTGAGGCGCAAACCCTGATGGCTCACCATCAGCACTGCCCGCAGCACACGGTGCGGATTGTGCATTTCGATCCCGAGCTGGCGGTGATGGTGATGGAAGATCTTTCCGATCACCGCATCTGGCGCGGCGAGCTGATTAACAACGTTTACTACCCGCGCGCCGCCAGCCAGCTGGGGGAATACCTGGCCCAGGCGCTGTTCCACACCAGCGACTTTTATCTGCATCCTCACGAGAAAAAGGCCCAGGTGGCGCAATTTATCAACCCCGAGATGTGCGAAATTACCGAGGATCTGTTCTTTAACGATCCGTATCAGGTTCATGAGCGCAACAGCTATCCATCAGCGCTGGAAACCGACGTCGCCGCCCTGCGAGAAGATGCCCAGCTGAAGCTGGCGGTGGCCGCGCTCAAGCACCGGTTCTTCTCCCATGCCGAAGCGTTACTGCATGGCGATATTCATAGCGGCTCAATTTTCGTCGCCGAAGGCAGCTTTAAGGCCATCGACGCCGAGTTCGGTTTTTTCGGCCCGATTGGCTTCGATATCGGCACCGCCATCGGCAACCTGTTGCTCAACTACTGCGGCCTGCCGGGGCATCTGGGCATTCGCGATGCCGCCGCCGCTCGCGAACAGCGCCTCAACGATATACAACAGTTCTGGACCACCTTTGCCGAGCGTTTCCAGGCGCTGACGGCGGAGAAATCCCGCGACGTGGCGCTGGCCTGCCCCGGCTATGCCTCCGCGTTTCTGAAAAAAGTGTGGGCCGACGCGGTCGGCTTCTGCGGCACCGAGCTGATTCGCCGCAGCGTCGGGCTATCACACGTGGCGGATATCGACGCTATCCCGGACGAAGCCATGCGTCATGAATGCCTGCGCCACGCCATCACCCTGGGTAAAGCGCTGATTGTGATTGCCGATCGCATCGACAGCGTGGATGAGCTGATTGCGCGAATTCGCCAGTACGGTTGAATCTCCGTCCAGCCTTTCCCGGCTCGCGCTGCGCTTAGCCGGGCTACGAGTGCACCGCCGTCTGTGGGCCGGTAGCCCGGACAGGCGCGTCAGGCGCCGCCTCCGGGTATTGGCCTCTTTCCCCGGAGGCGATGCTTCGCATCTGTCCGGGCTACGGGGGCACCACCGTCTGTAGCCCGGTTAAGGCGTTTGCGCCGCGACCCGGGAAGGCAACAACCCACCATCCCCTACCCCAAATACTCAATCACCGACAGCCCGCCGTTATAGTCGGTGCTGTAGATTATTCCCTGAGCGTCGACGAACACATCGCAGGACTGGATCACCCGCGGACGACCGGGGCGGGTATCCATCATTTTCGCCGGCGCGGCGGGCACCAGCGCCCCGGTTTCCACCGGCCGATAAGGGTTGGAAATATCGTAAGCGCGAACGCCCGCGTTCTGATAGGTGGCGAAAATCAGCGTTGAGCTGACAAAGCTGCCGGGGCGATTCTCATGCAGGTTATGTGGACCGAAGTGCGCACCTTTCGCCACGTAATCAGCTTCATCCGGCTGCGGGAAAGTGGCGATACTCACCGGATTCGTCGGCTCGCGAATGTCGAACAGCCAGATCAGCTTCTCCCCATCCTGCTGGTTATCCAGTACCGCCTCATCAAGCACCACCAGCAGATCCCGGTCCGGGAGCGGCAGCGCGGTGTGGGTACCGCCGCCAAACGGCGGGCTCCAGTTACGGTGGCTGATTAGCTTCGGCTGAGAGCGATCCTGCACATCGAGCAGGGTCAGGCCGCCGTCGCGCCAGCTGCCGTAGGCGGTGTCGCCGGCGATAATCGCGTGATGCAGGGCATAGCGCTTACCTTCCGGCCACTGCGCGGTCTCCCCCGCCGCCTGGTTCATCCCCGGCAGCCACCAGCGCCCGGCAACTTCCGGCTTACGCGGATCGGCCAGGTCGATAGTCAGGAAAATATAGTCGCTAAAGCCGTCAATCAGCGCGGAAACGTAGGCCCAGCGCCCGCCGACGTACCAGATTCGGTGAATACCGATGCCGTTAAGCGACAGAAAGGCGATCTCTTGCGGTTTATCCGGGGTGGAAATATCAAAAATCCGCAGCCCGGCGCTCCAGCCCTTCTCCCGTACGTCGCTAACCGTCTCGCCCACCGAACGGGTGTAATAAACCTTCTCGTCGGCGAAGCGGGCATCGGCGAACAGATCCCGGGCGTTGATCACCAGCAGCAGATCGTCGTGCGCCTGTAAATGGACGTTCCAGGTACCGGGTGGCGCGGCGATGTAATTGACCGTTCGCGGATTTTTCGCGTCACGTACGTCCACTACGGAAAAGCCCTGCGATACCATATGGCCAATATAGGCATAACCACGATGTACCATCAGCTGGACGCCGTCCGGGCGTCCTCCCTGATCGCTATGTCCAATCAGCCGCATATTGCGGCTGTATTCCGGGCGCGGTAATTCAGCCACATAACCTCCTGTTGCCGGGCAGCGCTGGTTCCCCTCTACCGCTGGCAGAGGATACCTGACAGCCGCCGGACGCTATTATTTGTTTTTCGCTTCGAGAGTGGCAAACCACGGGGCGATAAAGTCTTCAGTCTGGCCCCAGCCTGGAATA
Organism: Klebsiella sp. S69; assembly: GCF_016516145.1. Lineage (NCBI taxonomy): Bacteria > Pseudomonadati > Pseudomonadota > Gammaproteobacteria > Enterobacterales > Enterobacteriaceae > Klebsiella > Klebsiella sp. S69. Next base: position 144,197 of record NZ_JACVUU010000009.1, read on the forward strand.
ATTTTACCCAGCGAAGCGACGTTGACCGCTCCCGGCTGCGCCGCCAGCAGCGCCTGCGGAATCGCCGCCGCTTTAAAGTCGTAGGTTGCGGGGGTTGGTTCGCCGGCAATCTTATTGGCGATCAGACGCACGTTAGTGGCGCCGATAAGTTTCGGATCCACCGCTACGCTCACCTTCCACGGACTGCCGGATTCGCGCATCAGCTGCAGATCCTGGTTAGAAATATCGATGCTGTAGAGTTTGATCTCGCTGCGACCGTTCTCTTTCAGCGCTTTATAAGCGCCCTGGCTGAACGCGTCCCAGGTTCCCCAGATAGCATCAATTTTACCTTTCGGGTATTTCGCTAAGATCGCCCCAACCTTGTTGGCCGTATCGCCCTGCACATCGGATGAGACGGCGCCGATCGATTCCAGCTCTTTGATGCCGGGATTTTGTTTAAGCAGCGTCTGATAAGCCGCCTGGCGACGCTCCATCGGCGGGAAACCCGCGACCCACAGTTTGACGATATTGGCTTTGCCGTTGAAATCTTTCACCAGTTGGCCAAAGGAGAGCTCGGTCAGGGAAGCGTCATCCTGCTGGGTGACGGTGACGCCCGGGATCTGACCGTTTACCGCGGTATCGAAGACCGAGACTTTGATCCCGGCGTCCACCGCTTTTTTCACCAGCGCGGTGGCGTAGGGATCGCGTCCCTGAGAAAGAATAATGCCGTCGTATTTCTGGCTAATCGCCTGGTTAACGAAGTCCTGGAATTTGGCGTCATCACCGTTGCTGAGAAAGGTGCTGATTTTAAAGCCGAGCTTTTTGCCCTCCTGGACCGCTCCGGAGACAAACTGGGTGGTGTTATCGTCGGAGCCCAGGTTGCGGATCACCGCAATGCGAATCGGCCCGCTATGGTCGGCGATCGCTGTCGGAAGCGGCGCCGGGGTTTCAGCAAAAGCTGCCGTCGCGTTAAACAATCCCAGCGCGATGAGTGAAAGCGTTATCTTTTTCATAGTGTTTACCCTGTAAAATTTTAGGTACGGCGCTGAAAATAGGTCAGTGCGAGCGCGCCAGCCAGCACCAGCCCTTTAATAATGTCCATCGCGTAATAGGGAACCGAGAGCATCACCAGTCCATTGGAGAGCACGCCTAAAATGACCGCCCCCACCAGCGTACCGAGCGCGTTCGGCTTACCGGAACCGGCCAGCGAGAAGCCAATCCACGCCGCCGCCACCGCATCCATCAGATAGCCGCCGCCGGCGTTCACCTGCGATGAGCCGATGCGCGACGCCAGCAGAATGCCGCCGAGCCCCGCCAGCAGGGAGGCGATCACGTAAGCGGCGACTTTGTACCGGGTGATCCGCAGACCCGAGAGGCGCGCCGCTTCCGGATTGCCGCCGATGGCGTACATCCGCCGGCCGTGAGTGGTCAAGGAGAGCGCCAGCTGGGCGACAACGGTCACCACCAGCATAATGATGACTATCGTCGGTACCTGTCCGAGCGAACCAAACGCCGCCGGAATCGCGCCTTCCGCCATATCGCCGCTCGGCAGCACCATATTTTCGGTGATCGAACCGCCGTAGCTGTAAGTCATCGCCACGCCCTGAATCACGAACAGGCTGGCAAGCGTCGCCAGCATGTCGGGTATACGCAGGATCACGATCAGAAACGCGTTGAACAGCCCCACTAAGGTACAGAGCGCGAGGGTGACAAGAATTGCCTCGGTGGTGCCGAAGCCGTGCCAGACAAACAGCGAAATCACCAGCGCATTGGCCAGCGAGGCGGTGGAGCCTACGGACAAATCGAAGCCGCCGATGGTCAGGGATATCGATACGCCGATAGCGATCACCGTCACGATGGCGATAGATCGCAGGATATTGATGATGTTAAACGGGTCGAGGAAGTTGTCCGATGCCAGACCAAAAACGGCGATCAGCAGGACGACGGTCAGCAACATGCCCCATTTGTAGAGAAAATCGAAAAATCGCTGACGGCCAGAAACCGCCGCGTTAACTGCCAGGGCTTTACTCACGCTGCTGCTCCTCCGGTGGAGTAATAAAGAATGTTTTCTTCCCGGGCCTCCGCGCCCGCAATTTCCGCCACGATGCGTCCGTCCCACAGCACGCAGATGCGATCGCACAGGCCGACCAGCTCGGCGAATTCGCCCGAGGCGTAAATCACCCCTTTGCCTTCCCGCGCCAGGCCGTCGATCACATTGAATAAATCCGTTTTGGCTTTGACGTCGACCCCTTTGGTCGGCTCATCGAAAATCAGGACGTTGGCGTTGCCGCGCAGCCATTTGCCAATCGCTACCTTTTGCTGATTACCGCCGGAGAGCCGGCGCAGGCTCTGCGCCGGGCCTGAAGTCCGAATGCCTACACGGGCAATCACCTCTTCCGCCCAGCGCCAGGCCTGACGATGACCAAACAGGCTCCAGCGGGAGAAGCTGCTATCGGCGCTGACCGCCAGATTCATCGCCACCGGCTCCTCGATAAAAATGCCCTCCTTGCGCCGCTCTTCCGGCACCAGCGCCAGGCCGCGCGCTACCGAGTCCGCCGGGTCGCGCGGTCGCCACGGCTGGCTATTCAGTTCGCCGCGCGTCAAACGACTTTTGCTGGCGCCAAACAGCGCCTTGCACAGTTCGGTTTTGCCGGCGCCCGCCAGTCCGGCGATCCCCAGAATCTCTCCCTTGCGCAAACGCAGGGAGATATCCTGCAATAACCCTTCGTCGTGCAGCCCTTCCACCTGTAGCAGCACCTCATCGCTATGGGGCGGCCGCTTCGGCGGGAAGATATCGCTCAGCTCATGACCGAGCATTCTCTCGACGATCTGTTCGCCGCTGAGATCGGCCATCGGCCCGCTCTCAATCAGTCGGCCGTCGCGCAGCACCGTCAGGGTGTCGCAAACGGCTTTTAATTCATGAATGCGGTGCGAGATGAACACAATGCCAAGGCCCTGCTGTTGCAGGCGGCGAACCACCGCAAACAGGCGCTCGCTTTCGTTTTGGTCCAGCGGCGCGGTTGGCTCATCGAGGATAAGAAAGCGGCAGTGATGCGACAGGGCGCGAGCCAGCAGTATTTGCTGTTTTTCCGCCAGCGTGCAGCTGTCGATGGAGCGGCGCACATCGAGGCTGACGTCAAGCTGAGCCAGCGCCTCGCGCGCCAGCTGGCGCAGCCGTCCCCAGCGGAAGGCGAGCCCCGGTTCCGCCAGCCTGTCGAGCATGATATTTTCCGCGATGCTCAGGCCCGGAACCAGCGCCACGTCTACCTCCTGCTGCACCAGATGAATCCCCAGCTGTTTAGCATCGCGCGGCGAGCGAATGCTCACCGGCTGGTTGTTAATCACCACCTCGCCTTCGTAATGGGCGTGGGTGCCGCACAGCACCGCCATTAGCGTGGACTTGCCTGCGCCGTTAGCGCCGGTCAGCGCATGCACCGAGCCCCCTTGCAGGGTAAAAGCGACGTTGCTGAGCGCCCGAAAGCCGGAAAAGGCCAGGCTAATATTTTGCATCTCAAGGCGATTGCCGGTCATCCCCTGCACCCTGTCGATTAATCTTCTGATTTAACGAATTTTTCATAGCTGCCCTTGACTGACAAATGCATAAAAGGCATAAGATAAAGCGAAATAATATTAGCCATCTGGATGTCCAGACATAACATCGGGTTAGCGAAACAGAACAAGGACAGCATGAATGAGTCATAGCGATATCCGCGTGGTCCCCGGCCCCGCCAACTACTATTCCCATCCCGGCAGCCTTGCCCGGCTGCAGGATTTTTATAGCGAAGAACAGCTTTCACGCGCGGTGTGGGTTTACGGCGAGCGGGCTATCGCAGGCGCCCAGGCTTTTTTGCCGGCAGCGTTTAACGCTCCCGGAGCCAAAAAAATCCTCTTTAAAGGCCACTGTAGCGAAAGCGATGTCAGCGAGCTGGCCCGCGCGTCCGGCGACGATCGGTCGGTGGTGATTGGCGTAGGCGGCGGCGCGCTGCTGGATACCGCGAAGGCGCTGGCCCGACGCCTCGGCCTGCCGGTGGTGGCTATCCCCACCATCGCCGCCACCTGCGCGGCCTGGACGCCGCTGTCGGTGTGGTATAACGATGCCGGTCAGGCGCTGCAGTTTGAAATCTTCGACGATGCCAACTTTCTGGTACTGGTGGAGCCGCGCATTATTCTTAACGCGCCGGCGGAATATCTGCTGGCGGGCATCGGCGATACGCTGGCGAAATGGTATGAAGCGGTAGTGCTGGCCCCGCAGCCGGAGACGCTGCCGCTCACCGTGCGCCTTGGCATCAACGGCGCGCTGGCCATCCGCGATGTACTGCTGGAAAGCAGCGAAACCGCGCTGGCCGACCAGCAACACGGCGAGCTAACCCAGGCTTTCCGCGACGTCGTGGATGCGATCATCGCCGGCGGCGGTATGGTCGGCGGGCTCGGCGAGCGCTATACCCGCGTCGCCGCCGCCCATGCGGTGCATAACGGGCTGACGGTACTGCCGCAGACCGAGAAGTATCTTCACGGGACCAAAGTCGCCTACGGTATTCTGGTCCAGAGCGCCCTGCTCGGCCAGGACGACGTGCTGGCGCAGCTGGTGCAGGCGTATCAGCGCTTTAATCTGCCAACCACCCTGGCGGCGCTGGAGGTGGATATCAATAACCGCGAACAGCTGAATAAGGTGATTGCCCATACCCTGCGCCCGGTGGAGTCTATCCATTTTCTGCCGGTTGAACTGAACGGAGAAACCCTGCGCGCCGCGTTTGAAAAAGTCGAACGTTTCGCCGGTTAACCCCTCCGTTTTATTCGCCTCTGCCGCCCGGCGGAGGCGCTTTCGAGCCGCCTCGCAAAGCCGATTTTTCTGCCTTCGCCAGATGACGATTCTGCGTTAGGGTACCCTCATAAGAAAATAGCAAATTTATCTTATAAACTTATTATTTTCTTATATTCAACTGAGGTGTACAGTGGAGGTACATAGCATGCTCATCTGGTCAAAAGTGGCAAAAAAGGAACTGGCAAATATCGATTATCGCTATCAGCAGAGAATCAAAAGCAGGCTAGCTGATTTAGGTGACCGTACGGCTCCTCGGCCCGATGTCAGAAATTATCTAAACCAGAGAATCATTACCGTCTTCGGGTAGGGGATTAGCGGATCATTTTCACACGTCAGGGGCTGACGCTGAACGACCTGTTTATCGTATCCGTTAAGCGCAGAACCTCACAACCTATTTGCATGAGGAGAATTTGCCATATGGCTGTTCAGATAATTAAGGATGATGAAGGGAAAGCGCAGTACGCGGTGATCCCCTACGACGAATACTTCCAGATGTGTTTGCAGCTAGCCGAGCTGGATGATGAAACGGAAGCCGATCTTGAAGATATTCCGGTAGAACACGATATCTACGACAACGTGATGCTGCCGGGTGACGTCTGCGACATCATGGATAAAGAGAAAGTCAGCCTGCAGGCGGCCTGGCGCATTCTGCGCGGCCTGTCGCAGCAGGAGGTGGCCAATAAGCTCGGGATTAGCCAGTCTGCGGTTTCCCAGCTAGAAGCTATCGACTCCCGCCCGCAAAAGCGCACTCGCGAAAAGCTGGCGGCCATTTACGGTTGTACGCAGGAGCAGATCAGCCTGTATCTGCCGAAAGAGGGTTAACAGCACTTCGCGCCGCCTTTACCGCCGTAGCGTGCGTCCTGACGTTCGCGGAAAAACTCTTCGTAGGTCATCGGCGTTTGCTCGGGGTGGGTCACGCGGATGTGCTCCACGTAGTTGTCGTAATCCGGGACGCCGATCATCATCTTCGCCGCCTGGCCCAGATATTTTCCTGCTTTCGAAAGGGTATCAAACATTTCCAACTCCGCTAACCGCCCTCCTTCTCATGAAGGAGGGCAATAAAATGACGCTTTAATGGGCGCGTTTCGCCTGAGTGACCAGGCTTTCAGCATCAGCTGGCATCGCCTGGTAAGGGGTCTCTTTCGCCGTCGGTTTGTCCTCTTTCAACGCCGCCAGCGCGGTCTTAATTGAGAACAGCGCCAGAACCACCACCACCACCATGAAGAAGATGGTCAGCCCGGCATCCAGACGGTTGTTAAACACCAGTTGCGCCAGCTGCGACTCGGTGTACTGCGGCGGAATATTGCCGCTGTCAATCATCGCCTGGAACTTGTTGGCAATCGCCAGGAAGCCCACTTTGGTATCGGTGCTGAACGACTTCTGCCAGCCCGCGGTCAGGGTACAGATCAGCAGCCAGGAGGTTGGCAGCAGTGCGACCCAGGCATAACGCTGGCGCTTCATCTTAAACAGTACCACCGCGCAGAGCATCAGCGCCATCCCTGCCAGCATCTGGTTGGCAATACCAAACAGCGGCCAGAGGGTGTTGATGCCGCCAAGTGGGTCAACTACACCCTGATGCAGGAAGTAGCCCCAGGCCAGCACGCACAGCGCGGTCGCAAGAAGGTTCGCCGGCAGGGAGCTGGTTTGCTTGAGCCCCGGGCTGATCACCCCAAGCAGATCCTGCAGCATAAAGCGCGCCGCCCGCGTGCCGGCATCCACCGCGGTCAGGATAAACAGCGCCTCAAACAGAATCGCGAAGTGGTACCAGAAAGAGACGTCCATCAGGCCGCCCAGCGAACCGTGGAGGATATAGGCCATGCCCACCGCCAGCGTCGGCGCGCCGCCCGCGCGTGAAATAATCGACTGTTCCCCTACCTCATTGGCGATCTGATTGAGCGTATCCGGGGTGACGGTAAAGCCCCAGCTACTCACCACCTGCGCCGCCGACGCCACCACATCGCTCACGCCCGCCGGAGCCAGCACCGCCATTGGGCTGTTCATCGCGAAGTAGACGCCCGGGTCGATAATACAGGCCGCCACCAGCGCCATGATCGCTACGAAGGACTCCATCAGCATGCCGCCGTAGCCGATAAAACACGCCTGGCCTTCGTTGGCCAGCATTTTCGGGGTGGTGCCGGAAGCGATCAGGGCATGGAAGCCGGAAACCGCGCCGCAGGCGATGGTGATAAACAAGAACGGGAACAGGCTGCCGCTCCATACCGGCCCGGTGCCATCGATAAATTTGGTCAGCGCCGGCATCGTCAGCGTCGGACGCATGATCAGAATCCCAATCGCCAGACCGACGATGGTGCCGATTTTCAGGAAAGTAGAGAGGTAGTCGCGAGGCGCCAGCAGCAGCCAGACCGGCAGTACGGCGGCGATAAACCCGTAGCCCACCAGAATCCAGGTAAGCTGTACGCCGGTGTAATCAAACCACGGCGCCCAGGTCGGGCTTTCCGCCACCCAGCCGCCGGAGATGATGGCGAACACCAGCATCACCAGACCAATCACCGACACTTCGCCAATGCGCCCGGGGCGCAGATAGCGAATATAAATGCCCATGAATATCGCCAGCGGGATGGTGAAGGCCACGGTGTAGGTGCCCCACGGGCTGTGGGTCAGCGCTTTCACCACGATCATCGCCAGCACCGCAAGGATAATAACCATGATCATAAAGCAGGCCACTAGCGCCAGCACCCCGGCGGTCGGGCCCATCTCCTCTTTCACCAGCTCGCCGAGCGAACGTCCGTCGCGACGGGTTGAGACGAACAGCACCATAAAGTCCTGTACCGCCCCGGCCAGCACCACGCCCGCCAGGATCCAGATCATTCCCGGCAGATAGCCCATTTGCGCCGCCAGCACCGGGCCAACCAGCGGCCCTGCGCCGGCAATAGCGGCAAAATGGTGGCCGAACAGCACTTTCTTATCGGTCGGAACGTAGTCAAGGCCGTCGTTGTGACGCACCGCCGGAGTCATGCGCGTCGGGTCAACCGCCAGCACGTTTTTGGCGATATACAGGCCGTAGAAGCGATAGGCGATCAGATAGACGCAGACTGCCGCGACGACAATCCATAGCGCGTTAATCTGCTCACCCCGGTTTAGCGCGATATAGCCCAGGGCAAAGGCTCCGATAACGGAGAGCAGTGTCCAGATGAGGTATTTCCCTGAATTATTCATCATTGTGTTCCACAGGTAGGGTAATCAGGATGTTACAATTTGTTTCTAGAACACAATACGAGTTTTAACAACTCTGAAACGTTGCAGATGTCGCCTGACGGCAAGGATTTATCTCACATTGCAAGCGAGATCACTTCTGGCAGGAAAATGGATGAAAACGGGGAGGGATATTCTGTAACTGCATCGCAGGTTGTTTCCCCGGAGGCGGCGCTTGACGCGCCTGTCCGGGCTACCGGCCCGCAGACGACGGTGAACCCGTAGCCCGGTCAGCGCAGCGCCACCGGGAAGAAGCCGCACCGATGTATTCATCGCGGCGCATCCCCGGGTTGCGGCGTAAACGCCTGACCCGGGAACAGGCTATGCCTCAGCCGAGGACCGCCGTGCCCAGACGGCAGGTGCAGCAGCGCCGTCCTCGCTCGTCGAATATCGCAATTTCCCAGCTCTGGCCCTGACGTCCGAGATGCAGCGCCCGGCATTCGCCGCGGACTTTACCGCTGGAGACCGCCCGGTGATGGGTGGCGTTGAGCTCGGTCCCCACCACGCACTGTCCCTCTGCGGTCATCAACCATCCGGCCATCGAGCCGAGGGTTTCCGCCAGCGCCGCGGAGGCCCCGCCGTGCAGCAGGCCAAACGGCTGATGCGTTCGCGCGTCGACCGGCATTTCCGCCTCCAGCACGCCCTCCTCAAGGCGGGTATAGACGATGCCCAGATGGGCCACCATCGTATTGCTGCTGGTGGCGTTAAGCTCATCCAGCGTCAGCTGACGTTTCCAGGCCATTTATGCCCCCAGCGTCGAGCCGCCGTCCACCACGATATCCTGCAGCGTGATATGGCTGGCGTGAGCGGAGGCGAGGAACAGAATGGTATTGGCAATCTCCTGCGGGCGGGCGATTTTACCCAGCGGAATCCCCAGCTTAAACTGCTCGCCGAAGCCGCGAATGCGCTGCTGCTCTGCATCATCGCTCACCCACAGCGTCCGCTGCATATCGGTGTCGGTAGAACCAGGAGAAACCAGATTACAGCGTACGCCGCTGCCCGCCAGCTCCAGGCCGACGGTCAGCGCCAGGCTCTTTAGCGCCGCCTTTGATGCGCCGTAGGCGCTCATGCCGATGCGCGGGGTATGCGCAGCGTCGGACGCCACGGTCACAATCGCCCCGCCTTTCTGGCGGCGGAACTGCGCCATCGTCTGCTGGAACAGGTTAAACGCCCCGCCAACGTTGACGGCAAAGGTCTGCTGCCAGTCTTCAAGGCTCAGCGCATCGGTCGCCCCCATCCGCAAAATACCGGCCGCATTAATCAACACATCCAGCCGATCGATCCCTGCCAGCAGGCGGCCGCATACCCGCGCCACCTGCTGCGCGTCGGCGACGTTCAGCGTCTCGGTGGCAAACGGATAGCTTTCACCGTCGAACGCCAGATCAAAACCGGTTACCTGCGCGCCGGCCTCAACGAACGCCAGCGCGGTAGCGTAGCCGATCCCCTTACCCGCGCCGGTGATCCACACGGTCTGGCCGTGAAAATCGAGCCCGTTCATTATTTCACCTCGCGAGAAAGCAGCGCCCACCAGGCATCGATGGTCGGTTTTTTCGCCAGCACCACGAAGTCAATATCGCCGTGCACTTTACGCCAGCGCGCGGCGAGCGCCATCATGCGTACCGAATCCAGGCCGTAGTCGATCAGATTTTCGTCATCCATCGGCTCATCGGATTCATCGAGCAGCGGCAGCACCAGCGCGCGCAGCGCCGCTTTCGATGCAGGCAGCGGCAGCAGCTCTTCCGTCATCACCACGCGACCGGAGCGACCCGCCACGTAGTTGAGCGCCATCAGATGCTCCTCGCGGCTGAAATCAGCCAGCGCATCGGCAACGAAAAATGGCTTAATATCGCGCATAAACGCGTCAGTCGCGGTGGTCATGCAGCCGATATGGGCGTACACGCCGGTGATAATCAGCTGATCGCGCCCCGCCTCTTTCAGTATCTCCTCCAGCGGCGAGCGGTGAAACGCGCTGTAGCGCCACTTCACCAGTACGGTATCGTTGTCGTCCGGCGCAAGCGCGGCAATAACCTGCTGCTGTTCCGGAGACCGGGTCAGACCCGGCCCCCACATGTCGTTCAGCAGCGCGCGGTCTTCATCGCTCTGCTCTTTCGGCTGAGCGGTGTAAAAAACCGGAATATTATTCTGTTTGCAGAACTCGCGCAGAGCGGCGATGTTGGCCACCACTTTCTCCATCATCGCGCTGTTTTCGCCCCAGAAATTAAGGAAATACTCCTGCATATCGTGGATCAGCAGCGCGGCACGGGACGGCTCAAATGCCCAGTTCACTTTGTTCGCCGGGATATCGCTGGCTTCCGGCAGCGCGTAAGCCTGTAATTCAGGGATTGCCATTCTGTCTTCTCCTTCAGCCCAGCTTGCGTTCAGCCAGCCACTGACGTAATTGTTTTTTATCGACTTTGCCCACCGGCGTCAGCGGCAGCGCATCAACGCACTCCACGCGGTCCGGCAGTTTAAATTCTGCGACCCCTTGTTCCCGCAGGAAGCGGCGTACCGCCACCGCGCGCAGAGGTTCTTTTACCACCAGATATGCGCAGCTCTTTTCTCCCAGCAGGCTATCTTCCATGCTGACCAGCGCGACGTGGATCACCGCCGGATGGCGCAGCAGCAGGTTTTCGATCTCTTCCGCCGCGATCTTCTCCCCGCCGCGGTTGATCTGATCTTTTTCCCGTCCCTGCACGGTGATATAGCCGTCTTCATCGATCGAGATCAGATCGCCAGAACAGTAGAAACCGTCGGCATCAAAGGCTTCGGCATTATGCTGCGGACTCTTGTAATAGCCGCGGAAGGTGTAAGGACCACGGGTCATCAGCCGTCCGACTTCGCCCCGCGGCAGCGGATTGCCCTGCGCATCGGCCACCCACACTTCATCGTCCGGACACATTGGGCAACCCTGAGTATTGATAATGCGCTCGGGGCTATCGTTGAGGCGGGTATAGTTCACCAGCCCCTCCGCCATGCCGAAGACCTGCTGAAGCTGACAGCCGATTTCCGCCGGAATACGCGCCGCGAGCGTCGCGGACAGGCGCGCCCCGCCAACCTGCAGCAGCCGCAGCGATTGCAGGCGGGCGTTGCTGCCGGAATCATGGATCTCCTGCAGCCACAGGCTGACCGCAGGCGGAACCAGCGAGGTCAGGTTAATCTGGTGTTTTTCAATCAGCGGGAAGCAGAGTGTGGCGCTCGGATCGTGCGCCAGTACCACCACGCCGCCGGCGAGGAAGACGCCTAATGAACCAGGCGAACTCATCGCGTAGTTATGGGCGGCGGGAAGCGCGTTCAGGTAGCGCGTTTCGGCGCTCACGCCGCACAGCTCGTTGCTGCGGCGAATGCTGTAGTCGTAGTCGTTATGGGTACGCGGGATGAGCTTCGGCGTACCGGTGCTGCCGCCGGAAAGCTGGAAAAAGGCCACTTCGTCGGCAGGCGTTGGTCCGGCAATGAAATTATCGCCAGGCCGCTCAATGGCTGCCGTCAGGCTCCGTTCGCCGCTGTCGTTGAGCAGCAGAGCCACGCGTATCGACGGATGCTGGCTGACAAAATCATTCAGAAATTCGTCATCGGCAAACAGCGCGTGTTCGCGATCGGCAATCAGCAAGGCGGGTTCAATCTGGGCGGCGTAGGCGTTGAGCTCGCTACGCTGATGGCTGAACAGCGCATTCACCGGCGCCACGCCGATCCGCAGCAGCGCGAAAAACGTCAGATAAAATTCCGCGACGTTGCCCAGCTGCACCAGCGCCGTTTCGCCGCGCTTCAGGCCCTGACGCTGCAGCGAGGAGGCGAGATTATCAACCAGGCGGTTGAACTCACGATAACTGTAGCGTTTGTCGCCGTCGATAATGGCGGGAGCATCGTTTTCGGCATGACGGGTAATCAGGTTAGTCAGCGGCAGATCCTGCCAGTAACCTTTTTGCCGATAGCGGGCCGCGAACGCTTCCGGCCAGCGGGTAAATTCGATCATCATAGTCCCTTATTGCAAGCCGAATACGTTCAGCATGGTGGTCAGTTTGACGCCGGTTTCGCGCCACTCGCCTAGCGGCGAAGAGGCCGGGACGATCCCTGCGCCTGCAAACAGCCGCAGCGTGCGTTGATGCAGGCGCGCGCAGCGGATGGTGACCACCCACTCGCCGTTGCCTTCATCATCGCACCAGCCGACGATACCGCCGAACAGCTGGCGATCGAACGGCTCCAGTTCGTTAATCAGGCGTTTTGCCGCCTGATGCGGGAAGCCGCTCAGCGCCGGGGTGGGATGCAGCAGACAGGCCAGCGACATGGCATTCTCGTTTGCCAGCGCGGCGCCCTGAATCTGCGTCGCCAGATGCCACAGGGTCGGCGTGGTGATCAGCTGCGGAGAATCCGGCAGGCTTAGCTCGCTGCTGCGCGGTGCCAGTACGGCCTTCATCGCCTGGGTCACCAGCTCATGTTCATGGCGGTCTTTTTCCGACGCCAGCAGCTTGTGCCCCGCTTCGCGGTCCAGCACATCGTCCGGCTGACGGCGGGCCGAACCGGCCAACGGCAGAGAGTAAAAATGCGCCCCTTCTTTACGTAACAGTAGCTCCGGGCTAGCGCCCAGCAGCACGCCGCCGTCCGAAAGCGGCACGTGGAAGTTATAGCTGGCGGGGTTCTGGGCAATCAGGCGCTCCAGCAGCGCACCGCTATCAACCCGCTCACGGGTGGTGATATCAATCAGGCGCGACAGGACCACTTTGTCCACTTCCGGCGTCGCGGTCAGGGCCGCCGCGCGCGTCACCATCGCCATGAAGGTGTCCTGTTCGGGGATCTCCCGGCGCTGAATCACGTCCATGGGCTGCAGCCCCGACGCATAGCGCGCGGAGTGCTGCTTTTCTGGTCGGGAGAAGGTTTCCCAGCTTGTGGGTATAAACAGCTCGGACGGCTCGCTGGTATCAAACGGAATGGCGCCGACCATTATCGGCTTAGCGATCCCGGCAGCCCGCGCCGCTGTAAAGGCGGCGGCCATTTTGTGCTGGAATTCCCCATCCAGATTTTCGCCATCGGCGGCAGGATGAGAAAACCGACTAAAGCAGCCAGCGGTGGTGAAACTGCGGTACGGCGACATAAAGAAGAAGCTTTCCGGCGGCAGAGTCATTTTTTTCTCCCGTACTTCCTCAGCCAAAGACGTTTCCATATCATCCTCCAAAAAAACGATAAAGATATTACGAATAATTATCATTTATATTTTGGTTGGGTAACCTAAAAGGTATTGCGCGCTATGTCAACCGTACAGGTAGCATGTTGTGCGACTTAGGCTTGCATCCACGCGGCGCAAAGCTGAAAATGAGAAGCATTCATCACAGATTGCCGGTCACGTGCGTTTTTCCGGGAGCGCTTCGCCTGATGATGTTATGACGTTTACAGGCCGGGTAAGGCGCAAGCCTCCTCCCGGCAGAAAGGCGGGCATCGTCGCTGGCAAAGATCTGTTTTCAGCTCATTTATCACCACTTAATCAGGATGCGAATACGTGAATTTCTCCACCTTTTGCCGCCGTACCCTCCTCGCCAGCGGTCTGGCGATTTTAGGAATTAGCTCAGCGCTGGCGGCAGACTGGCCGCGGCAGATAACCGACAGCCGGGGAACGCACACGCTGGAAAGCCAGCCCCTGCGAATTGTTTCCACCAGCGTGACGCTGACCGGCTCACTACTGGCGATTGACGCGCCGGTAGTCGCCAGCGGCGCCACGACGCCGAACAACCGCGTCGCCGACGGTCAGGGATTTTTACGTCAGTGGAGCGATGTGGCGAAAGCGCGGAAGCTGTCGCGCCTCTACATTGGCGAACCGAGCGCTGAGGCCGTCGCTGCGCAAATGCCGGATCTGATTCTGATTAGCGCCACCGGCGGCGATTCGGCGTTGACGCTCTACGACCAGCTTTCCACCATCGCCCCAACGCTTGTCATTAACTACGATGACAAAAGCTGGCAGGCCCTGCTGACCCAACTGGGGACGATCACCGGCCATGAAAAACAGGCGGCAGAGCGAATTGCGGAATTTGATACTAAGCTGGCGGCGCTGAAAGAGAAGATGAAGCTGCCGCCGCAGCCGGTCACCGCGCTGGTCTACACCGCCGCGGCCCATAGCGCCAATATCTGGACGAAAGAGTCCGCTCAGGGGCAGATGCTTCAACAGCTGGGCTTTACCCTTGCCGATCTGCCCGCCGGTCTGCATGCCAGCCAGAGTCAGGGGAAACGTCATGATATCGTGCAGCTGGGCGGTGAAAATTTAGCCGCCGGACTTAACGGTCAGAGCCTGTTCCTGTTCGCTGGCGACCAAAAAGACGCCGATGCGATTTACGCCAACCCGCTGCTGTCGCATCTGCCCGCAGTCGAAGGTAAACGCGTTTATCCGCTGGGAACGGAAACCTTTCGCCTGGATTATTACAGCGCCGTACTGGTGCTGCAGCGCTTAGCCGCGCTCTTTGCTTAAAGCTCTTCTCCCGGCGCGGGTCGCCGGGATCTCATCGCGCATCACTCCTCACATCATCTCTTTGTTATAAAAGCTTATTTTCCCTCACTGAACCTCATCAGTCTCATCGCCGCCTCAGCCAAAATATCATCGTCGCCGGTGTTGTTTTGTGATTAGCCCTGGCCGCCGCGTTGCCCGATTATCTGCCCCACACCGCTTGAGGTGGGCATTCAACACAGAAGGAAATTAACGTGGCAACAAGCAAATTGATTAAGGGCGATACGCTGACCGAAACCAGCAACGCCGCAGACGGCTTTAACCCGGCAACCGAAGTGAGCAACTACAGCTATACCTCCGCTCGCGTCGCCAAACCGGTCTATAACAAATACAAAGCCTCAACCAGCAAACCGAAAGTCTTTGGTTACTACACCGACTGGTCTCAGTATGACGGACGTCTGCAGGGCGGCGATGCGAAAGATAACCGCGGTCGCGGCTACGATCTGACTAACGTCTCCCCTACGGCTTACGATAAAATCATCGTCGGCTTCGTCGGCGTCACCGGCTTCCATAAAGTGGATGGGATGTACCGCGATGTGGTTGCCGAAGCCGCCGAGCAGTGCGGAAAAGTCAAATATGAGCCGACCTTCCTCGACCCGTGGGGCGATTTCCAGTCCTACGTTAACGTTGGCCACTCCGTCAGCGGCTGGGACGTCGATCCGAAAACCGTCACTCAGGCGAATACCAAAGGTCTGCTCGGCGGCCTGCGCGATCTGCAGGCCAAAGCGAAGCAGCAGGGTCACGATCTGGTGCTGTCCATGAGCATCGGCGGCTGGACCATGAGTAACAGCTTCCACGAAACCGCAGCTTCTGATTCCGCCCGTAAAACCTTCGCGAAAGGCGTGGTAAAACTGTTCAAACAGTTCCCGATGTTCAGCGAAGTGGATATCGACTGGGAATACCCGAACGCGGAAGGCGCGGGCAACCCTTACGGCCCGGAAGACGGCGAAAACTATGCGCTGCTGATCGGCGAGCTGCGTAAGCAGCTGGATTCCGCCGGTCTGAGCAACGTCAAAATCTCCATTGCCAGCTCCGCGGTAGTGAAGACCTTCGATTACTCCAACGTGAAAGCGCTGCTGCAGGCCGGTCTGTACGGCATCAACGTGATGACCTATGACTTCTTCGGTACGCCGTGGGCGGAAACCCTGACGCATCACACCAACCTGAACGCGCTGGAAGAAGGCGGCTGGGCGGTCAATACCATCGTCGACCATCTGCTGGCCGAAGGCTTCCCGTCAGACCGCATTAATATTGGTTACGCTGCCTACAGCCGTAACGGCCGCAATGCAGAGCTGGAATCTCTGTCTCCGCTCAAGGGTACCTATAACCCGGGCACCGGCACCACCGTGGGTACCTTCGAGTCGGGTACCACCGAATGGTATGACACCATTTATAACTACCTGGATCTGGAAAACCAGAAAGGCCGTAACGGTTTCAACGTCTATACCGACCAGGTGGCCAACGCGGATTACCTCTACAATCCGGAAACGAAGCTGTTCATGTCTCTGGACACCCCGCGTACGGTGAAAGCCAAGGGCGAATACGCCGCCAGCCTCGGTCTGGGCGCGCTGTTCACCTGGACTATCGACCAGGACAACGGCGTGCTGGTGAACGCCGCGCGTGAAGGTCTGGGCTATGAAATGGCCTCTGAAGTTATCGATATGGAGCCGTTCTATTTCGAAGGCATCAACGTCGAACCGACGGATGAAGCGGATGAAACGGATGAAAATGAGGAAGACGACGTTCAGCCTGAACCGGCGGTCAACCACGCGCCGAAAGCAGCCATCGAACTGATGGTGGTTGGCGGCTCCCGCGTGCGTCTTTCCGGCGAAAAATCCTCGGATGAAGATAGCGACGACCTGTCCTTCAGCTGGGGCGTGCCTGCGGCGATCGCCGTGGCGGATAAAACCGCCGCCGTCATCGAGTTCGACGTCCCGAAAGTGAGCGAAGATACCGAGTTCACCTTTACTCTGTTCGTACGCGATACCTGGGGTGAGCCGTCAACGCAGCAGCGCTTTGTGCTCTCCGTCGTCGCCGCTACCCAGAGCGATGACAGCGAAGACGAGTCGGAAGACAAGAACGATGATGAGCCGGCGGACGACCAGGATAACAGCGATGATCAACCTCAACCGGCGGATGATGATGTAGTGCCGTCAGACGAAACCACGCCTTATCCGCTGTGGAATGCCAGCACCGTGTATGGCGGCAACTGGGGTACCTTTGAAACCGTCAGCTGGAAAGGCCATAACTACCAGGTGAAATGGTGGTCTCAGGGCAATCAGCCGGACCTGAACTGCGGCCAGTTCCAGGTGTGGACCGACCTCGGCGCGTACTAAGCCTTAATCGTCACTGACGAGTGATAGCCAGCCCCGGAGCCATCCGGGGCTTTTTATTGGCGCTCTTTTCGGTTTACCCGGTGGCGCTAGCGGGCTACTTCAAGTCGATAGCCTGGGATGCGCCAGGATGAATACATCGGTGCGGCTTTTTCCCGGGTCGCGCTGCGTTTACCCGGGCTACGAGTCCACCCCCGTCTGCGGGCCAGTAGCCCGGGTCAGGCGTTTACGCCGCAACCCGAGGAGGTGCCGGGATGAGTACATCGGTGAGGCTTCTTCCCGGGTCGCGCTGCGCTTACCCGGGCTACGGGTAACGCGCCGTCTGTGGTTCCGGCCAACTCACCGTCGTCTGCGGTGTGCTTCCCCGGTGGCGCTGCGCTGACCGGGCTACGGGTTCACCGCCGTCTGCGGGCCAGTAGCCCGGACAGGCGCGACGCGCCGCCTCCGGGAAGACCAGCGGAACTAGCTTTCGCTGACCGTCTCCGGGCGCTGAAAGCGGCGCAGCTCGCGTAGCAGCCCGACCAGCGCTACGCCCACAATCACCAGCGCCCAGCCGCTGGCGCTCGCCGAAGCGGCCGGCGTCAGAATCGCGCCCAGACCGCCCAACAGCGCCGCGCCTATCGCATCGCCGGTCACGTTCTGCGCGGTCCACAGCCCGTTGATGCGCCCGAGCATATTCTCCGGGGTTTGCGTCTGGATCAGCGTATATTGCAGCAGCGAGCTTATTGCGCTCAGCCAGCCAAACAGCGCTAGGCACAGCGCGCCCAGCTCCCACACCGGCATCAGGCTGAACAGCGCAATCGCCACAAACGAGCCGACGGTGGTCGCCAGCATCAGCACGCCGGGCTTCGCCGTCTGCGCCAGCTGTCCGCTGGTCAACGCGCCGAACGCCGCTCCCAAAGGGATCGCCGCGTACAGCAGGCCAATCTGCGACGCCGACATCTGCCAGCTTCCGGCCAGCGCCGGATAGAGCACGCGCACCGCGCTGGCCATCGTCAGCAGTCCGCCAAGCAGCGCAATGCCGCCGATAAGCGGACTGTTAAACAGAAACTTCAATCCCGCGTTCAGCGATTTTAGCGGGTGCTCGCGCGGCTGCGGCGGCGGTGCCAGCCTCGGCAAACGCAGCAGGGTCAGCGTCGTTATAAAAGTACCTGCCGCCGCCAGCCCGTAGTTCCAGGCCACGCCGCCGGTTGCCAGCAGCAGACCGCCGATCATCGGTGAAATGACCGATCCCAGCCGCACCGTCAACATAGTGATCGCCCCGGCCTGCATCAGATTTTCCCGGCCAACCAGCGCCGGGGTCGCCGCCAGCAGCGCGGTCACGCCGATTGAGGCAAACAGGCCGTCCCAGATGCCCAGCAGATAGATAGCGATGAGCGACGGTTCCGGCAGCATGGCGTTGAGGCACAGGCCGACGAAGCCGATGCCGCAGGTGCCGCGCGCCAGCAGGATCAGACGCTTACGCTCATAGCGGTCGGCAAGCACGCCGCCGATCATCAGACCGACAAACATCGAACCGCCGGTTAAGGTGACCGACAGCCCCACTTGCCAGGTCGAATGGGTCATCATCTGGATCTGTACCGGGATCGCCACGCCCAGCAGGCCAAGCGACAGAATTGAGATAAAGCGGGCGATAAAGACGGCGCGAAAGGCCGGGTGGGTTTTCAGCAAGCTGAGATTCAGCAGCCAGGATTGTCGGTTCATGACAGCGCCTTGTTATTATTTTCCATACCATTTTTATGGGTGCACATGCTAACATAACTGGATAGAATCGATAACGATAATTACTATCATTATCATGTCAGGGATGTAAGCCATGTCGTCTTCAACGACCGCGGCGCGCGCCTTTGCCGTGCCGGGTCTTTTAATCGTGTTAATCATTGCGGTTGCGCTCAGCCTGCTGATCGGCGCCAAACCCCTACCGTTTAGCGTCGTCATCGATGCTTTCGCCGGCACCTGCCAGAGCGCCGATTGCACCATCGTCCTTGATGCCCGACTGCCGCGAACCCTTGCCGGGCTGCTGGCCGGCGCCGCGCTGGGCCTGGCCGGAGCGCTGATGCAAACGCTGACCCGTAACCCGCTGGCGGATCCGGGGATCCTCGGCGTCAACGCCGGCGCCAGCTTCGCTATCGTGCTGGGTGCGGCGCTGTTTGGTATCTCCTCGCCGCAGGAGCAGCTGCTGATGGCCTTTTGCGGCGCGTTCGGCGCCTCGCTGCTGGTCGCCTTTACCGGCAGCCAGGGCGGCGGCCAGCTGAGCCCGGTTCGCCTGACCCTCGCGGGGGTCGCCCTGGCGGCGGTGCTGGAAGGCCTTTCCAGCGGTATCGCCCTGCTCAACCCCGACGTCTACGATCAGCTGCGCTTCTGGCAGGCGGGTTCGCTGGACGTGCGCACCCTGCAAACCCTTAAAATTGTCCTGATCCCGGTACTCATTGCCGGCCTGGTGACGCTATTGCTGAGCAGGGCCTTAAACAGCCTGAGCCTCGGTAACGATACGGCCACCGCGCTCGGCAGCCGGGTGGCACGTACCCAGCTCATCGGCCTGCTGGCGATTACCGTCCTGTGCGGCAGCGCCACGGCGGTGGTCGGGCCCATCGCCTTTATTGGCCTGATGATGCCGCATATGGCCCGCTGGCTGGTGGGCGCGGATCATCGCTGGTCGCTACCGGTCACCCTGCTGGCCACCCCTGCCCTGCTGCTGTTTGCCGACGTGCTGGGCCGTCTGCTGGTCCCCGGTGAGCTGCGGGTTTCGGTAGTCAGCGCCTTTATCGGCGCGCCGGTGCTGATCTGGCTGGTCCGCCGCCAGCCGCGCGGAGGTGGAATGTGATGGCCCCGTCCCGCCGCCTGATGTTTAGCTGCCTGCTGCTGCTGATCGCCAGCGCCCTGGTCTCTCTGTGGGGGCTCGGCACCGGCCTGGTACCGTTAAGCGTTGAACAGGTTATCTCCGCGCTGCTCGGCGATGCGCCGCGCAACATCACCCTGGTGGTGACCGAGTGGCGCCTGCCCCGCGTGCTGATGGCGCTGCTGATCGGCGCCGCCCTCGGCGTCAGCGGCGCGATTTTCCAGTCGCTCACCCGCAACCCCTTGGGTAGCCCGGACGTGATGGGTTTTAACACCGGGGCGTGGAGCGGCGTGCTGGTCGCCATGGTCATGTTCGGCCAGAACCTGGCGGCCATCGCCGCGGCGGCCATGGCTGGCGGGATCCTCACCGCGCTGGTGGTCTGGATACTGGCGTGGCGCAACGGGATTGAAACCTTTCGCCTGATTATTATCGGCATCGGCGTCCGCGCCATGCTGGTAGCATTCAATACCTGGCTACTGCTGCGCGCTTCGCTGGAAACCGCCCTCTCCGCCGGGCTGTGGTATGCCGGCTCGCTTAACGGACTGACCTGGGGAAAAACCTCGCCCTCCGCGCCGCTGATTCTCTTGATGCTGGTTTGCGGGGCGCTGCTGGCGCGGCGCATGCGGCTGCTGGAGATGGGTGACGATACCGCCTGTGCGCTGGGCGTGCGGGTTGAGCGTTCGCGCCTGCTGATGATGCTGGTCGGGGTGGTACTGACCGCCGCCGCCACCGCGCTCGCCGGGCCGATTTCATTTATCGCCCTGGTGGCCCCGCATATCGCGCGCCGCCTCAGCGGTACCGCGCGCTGGGGGCTGACTCAGGCGGCGCTGTGCGGCGCCCTGCTGCTGGCCATCTCCGACTACGCCGCGCAGCGTCTGTTTATGCCCTATCAGTTACCGGTGGGCGTGGTGACCGTCAGCATTGGCGGCATCTACCTCATCGCGTTGTTAATTCAGGAGTCCCGCAAAAAATGACCGCTGTTACCTCCCGTTTGCGCGGCGATCGGCTGACCCTGGCGTACGGCAAAAAGACCATCGCCGAATCGCTGAACGTCACCATTCCCGATGGCCACTTTACCGCGATTATCGGCCCCAACGGCTGCGGTAAGTCGACCCTGCTGCGCACCCTGAGCCGCCTGATGACGCCTACCAGCGGTCATGTCTGGCTCGACGGCGAACAGATCCAGCATTACGCCAGTAAAGAGGTGGCAAAGCGCATCGGCCTGCTGGCGCAGAACGCCACCACGCCGGGGGATATAACGGTTCAGGAGCTGGTCGCCCGCGGC
This sequence comes from Klebsiella sp. S69, assembly GCF_016516145.1. Classification (NCBI taxonomy): domain Bacteria; kingdom Pseudomonadati; phylum Pseudomonadota; class Gammaproteobacteria; order Enterobacterales; family Enterobacteriaceae; genus Klebsiella; species Klebsiella sp. S69. The sequence goes on from NZ_JACVUU010000009.1 coordinate 165,152, forward strand.
CGCTATCCGCACCAGCCGCTGTTTACCCGCTGGCGCAAAGAGGATGAAGAGGCGGTCACCAGGGCGATGAAGGCCACCGGCATTACCGACCTCGCGCAACAAAGCGTCGATACGCTCTCCGGCGGCCAGCGCCAGCGGGCGTGGATCGCCATGGTGCTGGCCCAGGAAACGGCGATTATGCTGCTGGATGAGCCCACCACCTGGCTGGATATCAGCCATCAAATCGATCTGCTGGAGCTGCTGAGCGAGCTGAATCAGGAAAAGGGCTATACGCTGGCGGCGGTGCTGCACGACCTGAATCAGGCCTGCCGCTACGCCACCCACTTGATTGCCCTGCGCGACGGTAAAATCGTCGCCGAGGGCGCGCCGAAGGAGATTGTCAACGCGGCGCTGATCGAGAAGATTTACGGCCTGCGCTGTACGATTATTGAAGATCCGGTGGCGCATACGCCGCTGGTAGTGCCGCTGGGTCGCAAGTAGAAATTCCCGGCTCGCGCTGCGCTTAGCCGGGCTACCCAATCTGGCACAAACGGTAGCCCGGGTAAGGCGTCAGCCGCAACCCGGGAGTTCATCTTCCCTAACCGAGTATCTCCCTGACCACCGGACCGATCGCTTCAAAAGCCTGCGGAGAGATAATATCCACGTGGGCGCAATCCTGGCTAAACACCTCCAGCTCGCCGATCCACGGCCCCCACACCACCTGCGGGTCCATCCCGGGTTGCCGGGTCTTCTCCGCCACGAACAGCGTCGCCTTACCGTCAAACTTCGCGCTGTGCGCGGTAGTCAGCAGGCGCACCGCATCGGCATAGTTGCCTTCAATCACGCTGAACAGCTCGCCGGAAGCCTGCCCCTGCTGGGCGGCCAGAAACGCCTCACGTTCGCGGGCAATTTCCGCCAGCACCTCAGGATCCAGACCGTTCGCCTCTTTCTCCGCCCAGTTCTGCGTCTCGGGCGGCCAGGTATCCAGCAGCCCGAGGAAGGCCACCGCTTCGCCGCGCTGGCGTAAACGGGCGGCAATTCCCTGCGCCAGGGTACCGCCGAGCGAATAGCCAAACAGATAGTACGGGCCGCGCGGCTGCTGCGAAAGCAGGGTTTGCAGATGATGTTCGCATACCGCATCCAGATCCGCCGCCGTCGCCATCGGCCCCTGCGGTCGCGGCGACTGAATGCCGACGATCGACCAGCGCGGGCTTAAATAACGCGCCAGCACGCTGAACTGCCAGGCAAAACCGGAAGCCGGATGGAAGCAAAACAGCGTCGGGCCGTCGCTCTCGCGCAGCGGCAGGACCGCGTCGAAGCCCAGCCGTTGCGCCTGCTCATCGCTCAGATCCGATGCCAGCAGCGCGCTCAGCTTGCCGACGGAAGAAGCGACCATTATCTGGCCAGGCGTCACCTGGCGTTCCAGTTCGCGGCTCAGCAGCGCCGCCAGGCGCATCGCCAGCAGCGAATGGCCGCCAAGGGCGAAGAAATCGGCATCGATGTCGTTTACCTCACAGCCGAGCAGCTGGCTGAACGCTGCGGCAACGGCAGTTTCCACGCCCGGCTCCGGCGGACGTCCGCTGCGCTCACTGCTCAACGTGGGTAACGGCAGCGCTTTACGATCCAGCTTGCCGTTGGCGCTTAGCGGCAGCGCCGGCAGCTGAATCAGCACCACCGGCACCATATGCGGCGGTAGCTGTTCGCCAAGCTGCGCTTTGAGCGCGGCGGTGTCCAGCGGCAGACCGGAAGCAGAAACCAGATAGCCCACCAGCTGACGGGCATCGCCGCCGGTCGCCGCCGCCTGGTTGAAGACGCAGGCGTGAGCCACCGCCTGCGCAACGTCCGGCAGCGCAGATAGCGCGCGGTCAATTTCGCCCAGCTCAATTCGCTGGCCGCGTATTTTTAGCTGGTCGTCGCTGCGTCCGAGATACTCGACCGCGCCGTTATCCAGCCAGCGGGCAACATCGCCGGTGCGGTACATCCGCTCGCCCGGCGCGTAGGGGTCGGCAATAAAGCGGCTGGCGGTCAAATCGGGACGCCCCAGATAGCCCTGCGCCAGCTGAATGCCGGTCAGGTAGAGATCCCCCGCCACGCCCGGCGGTACCGGGCGCATGGCGGCATCAAGGATGCGCAAGCCGGTATTCCACACCGGCCAGCCAATCGGTACGCTGGCACCGGTGACTGCCGCCAGTTCGGGCCCGCAGGCCGGATACCAGCTGACGTCCACCGCGGCTTCCGTCGGGCCGTACAGGTTATGCAGCGGCGCGCCGGTGAGTTGCTCCCATTCACGGCATAGCGCCGTCGGCAGCGCCTCTCCGCTACAGAATACCCGGCGCAGGGTTTGACAACAATCGACGTTTTCCGCCTCCAGCGAGGCAACGAACGCCGCGAGCATCGACGGCACAAAGTGAGTCGTTGTCACGCCGTAGCGGGCAAAAAACTGCTGCATCGCCAGCGGGTCGCGGTGGGCTTCCGGCTCGGCCATCACCAGCTGCGCGCCGGCGATAAACGGCCACCAGAACTCCCATACCGAGACATCAAAGCTGCACGGCGTTTTCTGCGCCACCACATCCTCAGCACAGAGCGGATAGTGGTCCTGCATCCACAGCAGGCGGTTGACGATGGCGGTCTGCCCGACCATCACCCCTTTCGGTCGCCCGGTGGAGCCGGAGGTAAAGATGATATACGCGGTATGCTCCGGCTGCGAGAGCGCCAGCGGCGCGGACTCGCCCGCCGCCAGCGGCTGCTGGTAGCAGAGGCTTTCCAGGCCGGGAATATCGCTAAAGCGCGCCAGCTGATCCTCGGAGGTGATCAGCAGCGACGGACGGGCGTCTTGCAGCATCATCCGCAGGCGGTCGTCGGGATAGCCGGTATCCAGCGGCAGCCACGCGGCTCCGGCCTCAACAATGCCGTGCAGCGCCAGCGTCAGGAACACCGAACGCGGCAGCGCGACCGCCACGCTATCGCCCGGTTTGACGCCCCGTGCGCGCAGACGCTCGGCCAGCGCTACCACCTGCTGGCGCATCTCACGGTAGCTAAACTGCCAGCAGCCATCCGCCAGCGCCGGGGCATCCGGGGTTTTTGCCGCCTGCGCCGCCACCAGCGCGCTCAGGGTGGTGAGCGGCAGGTCGACAGCGGTCGCGTTCACCTGCGCCAGGCGTTGGTTTTCCGCCGCCGACAGCATATTCGCCTCGCCGCAGGGCAGAGTGGGATTATCGGCAAACTGAGTCAGCAAAGAAGATAGACGGGCGATATGCCCGCGCAGCGTCTGCTCATCATATCGCTGCTTGTTCGCCAGCACCTCCAGCGATAGACCGCCGGTTTCATCCGGGAAGAGCGCCAGCTCCAGGTCATTGACCGGGCCGGTGGCCAGGGTGTGGGTAATCGCCTGTACGCCGTCGATATCCAGCTGATAGTCGAAGACTTTAATATTGAGTACCGGGCCAAACAGCGGTTCATCGCCCGCCGCCCTGCCGCTGTCGCGGACAATCTGTTCGGCATCATAGCGCTGGTGGCGGCGCATTTTCTTGAGCTGTCCGGCAAGACGCATGGCCAGCTCCGCCAGCGTTTCCCGGGCGTCAATATTGACCGCCAGCGGCAGAACGTTGAGCACCGGGCCGGTAGCGGTTAATGCCGCAGAGCCCATGCGGCGCATGAAAATAAAGCCCGCGGCGTAATCCATTCGGCTGCACAGCCGTCCCAGCCACAGGGCGGTCAGCGCCAGCGCCAGATCCGCGCGCTGGCACTGCGGCGCGCCTGCCGCCAGCCGGCTAAATACGCCGGCGTCGACCTCCAGCTTCATGCGCCAGATATCGGTGCTGGTCGCCCTTCCCGCCAGCGGCGCGTCGGAAAGGGAGGCCGGAGCCGGCAGCGCCTGACGCTGCGCCTGCCAGAACTGTTTGTCACGCTGCCAGGCGTCGCTGCCGTAGTAGCGCTGGTACTCTTCCACCACCTCGGCAAACGGAGTGAACGGCGAAGCTGGCGTCTCTTCGCCGCGCTGCCATGCGCGATAAATCGCGGCGATCTGGCGGGTAATGGCCGGGAAACTGAAGCCATCGACCAGCAAATGATGGTAACGCTGATACCAGTACCAGCACTTATCCCCCACCCGCAGCAGCTGATGGCAGACCAGCGGATTACCGCCGTCCACGCGCAGGTTTTGCCCGAGATCGGCCTGCATCAGCGCCAGCGCGGCAGCGTGCGGGTCGTGCGACGTGCGCAGATCCCGATAGTCCGGCTCGGCAAAATGACGATTTTCATCGACCCACTGCCAGGCTTCGCCGTTATCTTCACAAAAACGCATGCTGAGGGTGTCAGCCTGAGAGAGCCCGGTGACAATCGCCCGCCCGAGCAAGGTCGGGTCGATATCGCCGCGCAGCTCAACATAGTGGGCCACGCTCCAGGCGCCGGGCAGCGTCGAGAGGCGCTCCGCCATCCAGATCCCCGGCTGAGCCGCAACCAGCGGTAAACGTGTGGTCATTGTGGGCTCCTCAGGATGCATAGTGCGCGGGGGTAAGCGTTGACCAGTTCTCCGCCAGCCAGGCGTTGCACGCCTCTAACGACTGCGGCGGGCACTCTACCGTCCAGCCTTCCGGCAGGGCGCAGTGGTGCGGCCACAGGCTGAACTGCTGCTGGTCATTGCGCAGAATGTAATACTGCCCTTGCGGATTGTCGAAGGGGTTACTGAATTGCATATCAAATTCCTCGTAAATCGCGCTTTGCTACTCTTCACGGCCTAATGGCTGCCACAGCTGGATGAGCCCGGCCGTCAGCCCGCCGCGCCAGCAAAGCGCATCATGTCCGCCGTCAACCTGACGCCAGAAAATCGTCTGCTGTTCCAGATGCGTCAGCAGCGCCTGGTTCGCGCGAAAAATGATCGGCTCGCGAACGCCGGCCTCCAGCCAGATGCGCAGCCCCTGCGGCTGTATTTCGCCGCGGCTGAGCCGCTCAATCAGCAGGCCCGTCTGCGCGCCGCCGCGATGCGGCCACCAGTAGGAGCCAGACTGGCTGAGCACGCAGCCAAAGCGCCGGGGCCAGTAGAGCGCGGCGAACATCGCGGCCAGGCCGCCAAAGCTCTGGCCTGCCACCACGGTTCGGTCGGCGCTATCGCTGAAAGGTGCTATCCGGTGAACCATCGGCAGCAGCTCTTCCTGAACCGCCAGCCAGAACGTTTCATTGCAGGGAAGCTCTTCGGCGCGATGCTGGTTATCGATAACGTCAATCAGCAGATAAACCGCCTGCGGTAACCGCTTCTCGCGGGTTAATCCTGCTAGCGGCGCCCATACCGGCATGCTTTCTGCCCAGAACTGACCATCAAGCAAAATCGCCAGCGGGCGCGCTTGCGGCTGCGCATCGCCGGTGGCGTAAATCCATATCCGCCGACGGTTGCCGAGTCGCTGGCTCTGCCATTCAATGCAGACTGGCGGCTGATAAGGTTCATCACGCAGCGCCCAGCCGGGCTGTTCGGGGGCGTCCGGCAGCTCCAGCGCAGAGACCGCGTGGCCGCGCCCGCCCTTCCAGCTTTGCGGATTAAGCGGGTCGGCAATCGCCCGCGGCAGCAGCTTGCGCCAGCCTTCGCGCAGCAACGCGCGGTCCGGGCTGTCGCCGTTAAAAAGCTGAGGGGAAAAGTCGTCGTCCCGCGCGGAAGGAATAAAGCAGTAGCTGCCGCGCCAGGCGGCAGAGAGAGTGGTTTGCCAGCACCAGGCATCGGTACCGGGAATGCGCTGCAGCGTTTGCGGTACGGCGTTTTTATGATGGTCAGTCACGCCGGTAATATAAATCCATACCCGCCGGGTTGGCGAAGAGGCTTCGTTGCCCGCCGGATCGCGCCACCAAAAGGTCACCCGATACGCGTCGTCCACGACCTCAATTTGCGGACCGGAGATATGGCGCCACCAGTCGTCGCATCCTGTCTTATGCATTCCTTTCAACCCTATGTTTATCGTGACATTTATCAACAAACGCATTAATAAACGCAATATTTATTGATAATATTATTGATAACTATTTTCATTTGCAATAGCGTATTAGCGCGCTGTGGGAAGCGCGTCTTTTAAAAAATAAACATGTCAGAGAGAGCTTATGCAGCGCCGGGACTTTCGGGGAAACAATTTAGCCCGAAAGCCGGGTTCTGGTCAGCGACGGAGTGCCTGTGCTCTCTACCGGCAACATTGATACCGCCTCCCCTCCCGACGGGAAGGGGCCTTTGGGGAAGGCGGCGACGAAAAGCAGGATTTACAATGAATAACAGGATCAAATCCCTGGCCTTGCTGGTCAATCTGGGAATCTACGGGGCTGCTTTTCCGCTAAGCGCGGCGGAAACGGTCTCCGATAGCAAAACCGCAACCGCTGATGAAACCATGGTTGTCACCGCCGCCGAGCAGAACCTTCAGGCGCCTGGCGTATCAACCATCACCGCAGATGAAATTCGTAAACGTCCGCCTGCGCGCGACGTATCTGAAATTATCCGTACCATGCCGGGCGTTAACCTGACCGGCAACTCCACCAGCGGCCAGCGCGGCAACAATCGCCAGATTGATATTCGCGGCATGGGCCCGGAAAACACCCTGATCCTGATTGACGGCAAGCCCGTGACCAGCCGCAACTCCGTACGTTTGGGCTGGCGCGGCGAGCGCGATACCCGCGGCGATACCTCATGGGTTCCGCCGGAGCTGATCGAACGTATTGAAGTCATTCGCGGCCCGGCGGCCGCGCGCTACGGCAACGGCGCGGCGGGCGGCGTGGTCAATATCATCACCAAGAAGAGCGACGGCGAATGGCACGGTTCATGGAATACCTACATGAACGCCCCGGAGCATAAAGACGAAGGTTCGACTAAACGCACCAACTTTAGCCTCAGCGGCCCGCTGGGGGGCGATTTCAGCTTCCGCCTGCTGGGCAACCTCGACAAAACCCAGGCCGATGCCTGGGATATCAACGACGGACATCAATCCGAGCGTACCGGCGCCTATGCCAATACCATGCCTGCCGGGCGTGAAGGGGTGAAAAATAAGAATATTAACGGCGTCGTGCGCTGGGATTTCGCGCCGATGCAGTCGCTGGAGTTTGAATCCGGCTACAGCCGTCAGGGCAACCTCTACGCGGGCGATACGCAGAACACCAATACTAACGATCTGGTGAAAGAGAACTACGGGAAAGAGACGAACCGCCTCTATCGCCAGACTTATTCCGTCACCTGGAACGGCGGCTGGGATAACGGCGTGACCACCAGCAACTGGGCCCAGTACGAACGTACCCGTAACTCGCGTAAAGGCGAAGGTCTGGCGGGCGGCACGGAAGGTATCTTCAACAGCAACCAGTTCAGCGATATCGACCTCGCCGACGTGATGCTGCACAGCGAAGTCAACATCCCTCTGGATCTGGTGTTTAACCAGAACCTGACGCTGGGCTCCGAGTGGAATCAGCAGCGGATGAAGGATTTGGCGTCAAATACCCAGACCTTTATGGGCGGCGATATCGACGGCTATGACAGCACCGGCCGTAGCCCATACTCGAAGGCCGAGATCTTCTCCCTGTTTGCCGAAGACAACGTGGAGCTGACCGACACCACCATGCTGACGCCGGCGCTGCGTTTCGATCATCACACGATCGTCGGCAACAACTGGAGCCCGTCGCTCAACTTGTCTCAGGGTCTGTGGGATGACTTCACGTTAAAAATGGGCATCGCCCGCGCCTATAAAGCGCCGAGCCTGTACCAAACCAACCCGAACTATATTCTCTATAGTAAAGGCCAGGGCTGCTATGCCAGCGGCAACGGTACCGGTTGCTACATGATGGGTAACGATGACCTGAAAGCCGAAACCAGCATCAACAAAGAGATTGGCCTTGAGTTTAAACGCGACGGCTGGCTGGCGGGTGTGACATGGTTCCGTAACGACTACCGCGATAAAATCGAAGCGGGCTACGCGCCGATTTCACAGACGACGAACGGTAAAGTGAAAACCGATATCTATCAGTGGGAAAACGTGCCTAAAGCGGTGGTTGAAGGTCTCGAAGGCACCCTGAACGTGCCGGTCAGCGAAACGGTGAACTGGACCAATAACATCACTTATATGCTGCAAAGTAAAAACAAGGAAACCGGCGATCGTCTGTCGATTATTCCGGAATATACCCTGAACTCCACTCTGAGCTGGCAGATTCAGGAGGATATTTCGGTGCAGTCGACCTTCACCTGGTACGGCAAGCAGCAGCCGAAGAAATATAACTACAAAGGTGAGCCGGCGGTGGGTTCTGAAACGGATGAAGTCAGCCCTTACAGCATCGTTGGCCTGAGCGCCACCTGGGATGTGACGAAAAATGTCAGCCTGACCGGCGGCGTGGATAACGTCTTCGACAAGCGCCACTGGCGCGCGGGTAATGCGCAAACCACCGGTAGCCTGACGGATGTTTCTTATATGGCTGGCGCTGGCGCCAATACCTATAACGAATCAGGCCGCACCTGGTATCTGGGCGTCAATACCCACTTCTGATTGTCCGGCCGTTCCCCCCGCCCTCTTCCCATAGAGGGCGGAGGGGAGAATCTGTTAACATCCCCCTATGCAAACCCAACGTTCTATCATTCAACTTGCCGATCGCTCGCTGCAGCGTGTCGATTTCGACCCATTGACCTTTCGGCCTGAAGATCTCCTCTGGCTGCCGCACCATGCCCGGCTAACCGGCTGCGCCCGCAAGCGGCAGAGCGAACATCTTGCCGGGCGTATCGCTGCGGTTTATGCGCTGCGAGAAGTCGGTGAGACAGAAGTCCCTGCCATTGGCGACCAACGCCAGCCCCTATGGCCGCACCCGTGGTACGGCAGCATAAGCCACTGTGAACGCAGCGCGCTGGCAGTCGTCTCTGTCCGGCCGATCGGCGTTGATATTGAGCGCATCTTGACTCCTGACCTGGCGGCTGAGCTGGAAAGCTGCATCATCAACAGCGCGGAAAAAAGTCTGCTGGACGCCAGCGGCCTGGGCCCCGAGCTGGCGCTCACGCTGGCATTTTCGGCGAAAGAGAGCGCGTTTAAGGCCAGCCATCCCGACGTACAGGCGGGCGTCGCTTTTAGCGATTTTACGCTGGCGTATATAAAGGAGGGAAATCTGCTTCTTCGGCTCTCCGCCAGGGAGTATCGGCTGCAATGGATTAAGGCCGGTGACTATGTCATCACGCTCTGCGCGGCGTAAAAAAAACCCGCGCGGCAGCCGCACGGGTTATCGGTTTAAGCCAGCGTAAAGTTAGCGCATTTTCTGCGCCAGCCCGGCGACGGAAGCGGCATCGAAGCCGTGATGTTTACGCAGCCAGCCGCGATCTGCCGCCGCCGCATACTCACCATCCGGGATCCCCAGGCGTTTGAGCGGAATTCCCGCCCCGGCCTCAGCCAGCACTTCCGCCACCAGGCTACCCAACCCGCCGTTGACGTTATGCTCCTCCACCGTTATCACCGCCTTGCACGGTTTCAGCGCCGCCAGCAGCGCGGCGGTATCGCAAGGGCGAATGGACGGCACGCTCACCACTTTAGCCTGAATCCCCGCGTCGGCCAGCATCTGCGCGGCATCGACGATCTCATGCACCGTCGATCCGGTAGCGACCAGAGCGATATCCTCGCCTTCCCGCAGCGTAACGACCGCTCCCGGCACGAAGCGATAGCTTTCATCATGCAGTTCCGGCAGCGCCTTGCCGTCAAGACGAATATAGACCGGCCCCTGATAGCCAATGGCGTAATCGATAATCTGCCGGCATTCACGCGGCGAAGACGGGGCGAAAATCTGGATATTGCCGAAGCCGCGCATCACCGCCAGGTCATCAATCGCATGATGGGTGCTGGCCAGCGGGCCGTAGCTGGCGCCGGCGTTAAGGCCAAATAGCTTAACGTTGGTGTTGTTATAGCAAACGTCGACTTTAATCTGCTCATTGGCGCGGGAAATCAGGAACGGCGCGGCGTTACAGGTGACCGCCACTTTCCCCCCCAGGGCCAGGCCCGCCGCCGTCCCGACCATGCTCTGCTCAGCGATGCCCACGTTCACCAGACGCCCGGGGAACTGTTTAATAAACGGCGCGATTTTGGCCGTTGACGTGGAGTCAGCCACCACCGGCACCAGATCGACACCGCTGTCGACCGCATCAATAAAGGCCTGAACCATCACGCTCGCCAGGTGTTCTGCATTACTCATCTTTCAGTTCCTCCAGTGCCAGTGCAATTTCTTCGCCTTTCGGTACCCGGTGGTGCCACTCCGGGCGCCCCTGGATAAAGGAAATACCGGCACCTTTCGTGGTGTTGGCGATAATAACGTTGGGTTTACCTTCCTGCTTCAGCCCTTCCAGGGTCGCCACCACCGACGCCATGTCGTTACCCTGGCATTCGGTAACCGTCATTCCGAAGGCCTTCCATTTATCGGCCAGCGGATCGGTATTCATAATTTCCCGCGTCGGCCCCGCCAGCTGGAGATTGTTTTTGTCATTAATAATGACGAGGTTATCAAGGCCATAGTGCGCCGCAGCCAGCGCCGCTTCCCAGTTGCTGCCTTCCGCCAGTTCGCCATCGCCGGTAATTAAAAAGATGCGGCGGGAGCTGTTGCTTTTTTTCGCAGCCAGCGCCAGCCCCACCGCAACAGGCAAACCGTGGCCCAGCGCGCCGGTGTTGAGTTCAATCCCCGGCGTTTTCTGACGAACCGGGTGACCAGGAAGATGAGAATTCGCATGCTGATAGGTTTCCAGCCAGTCAACCGGGAAGAAGCCCGCTTCGGCCAGCACGCAGTAGTAGCAGCCCACCGCATGGCCTTTCGACTGGATGTAGATATCGCGCTGGTCATCATCCACGCGGTCCGGCGCGACGTTCATAATGCGAAAATAGAGCGCAGTGAGCAGTTCAACCTGCGACAGGTCGGCGCCGGTGTGCCCGCCAGCGGGGCTATTGGCATTCAATCTGACGATATGGCGACGTACGGCGCGGGCTTTACGCTCAAGTGCCTGGACATCATAGCTATAGGGATTCATTTAATACCTCTGAATTTATTTTCAACTTGGAATATTTATTCCGTCAGGGACTAAAAAAACCAGACATCCCCAGGCAACGCATCGTAGGGCTCACGCCGCTGCATCATACTCAGGAACATTCTGCCTCCTTACCACCGGGTATCACTTCACCCGGGCACTTTTCAGTTGACCTGAAATCGCCATGAATATATATTCAGTAACGATTCTTTATTCAATTATGCGGCTACTGTTCTGTTTTTGTCCATAACTGATTTTGAGGATTGGCGAAAGTTAGATATTCATCACACTTAAATGTCTTTTCTTTTCGCGTATGATAATGAGCTCTAAGATAATGGCTGCACGTAAATGATTTTCGGGGAAATATATGGCTAAGCAGGATGAACAACGGCTATTAGTTAAGATTGCCACGCTCTACTATCTCGAAGGACGCAAGCAGTCCGACATTGCTCAACTTCTCTCGCTTTCTCAGTCATTTATCTCCCGAGCGATCACCCGCTGCCAGAAAGAGGGCGTGGTGAAAATTAGCGTTGTTCAGCCATCAAATATTTTTCTTAACCTTGAAAAAGGTCTTGAGGATCGTTACGGAATTAAGCAAGCCATCGTGGTGGATACCGAAGAGGATGCCAGCGATCACACCATCAAGCGCGCTATCGGTTCCGCCGCTGCCCACTACCTCGAAACGCGATTACGGCCAAAGGATCTGATTGGCGTCTCTTCGTGGAGTTCCACCATCCGCGCGATGGTGGATGAGGTACACGCCCAAAACCTGAAAGCCAGCGGCGTCATCCAGCTGCTCGGCGGCGTAGGGCCGAACGGCAACGTGCAGGCCACTATTCTCACCCAGACCCTGGCGCAGCATCTGAACTGTGAAGCCTGGCTGCTCCCTTCCCAGAGCATTGAAGGATCCACCGAGGAGAAGAATCGTCTTGTTGCCAGTAAAGATGTCGCCGACGTTATTGCCCGCTTTGATGAAGTCGATATCGCAATTGTCGGGATCGGTATTCTTGAACCTTCGCAGCTGCTGAAAACATCCGGCAACTACTATCACGAAGATATGCTGCAGGTGCTGGCGGAACGCGGTGCCGTGGGTGACATTTGCCTGCACTATTACGATAAAAACGGCAGAGCAGTGTTACGCGATGATGAAGATCCTGTTATCGGTATGGCGCTGGAGAAGGTGAAGAAGTGCCCTAACGTGGTGGCCCTGGCCGGCGGCAGCGAGAAGGTCGCGGCTATCAAAGGTGCGCTTTCGGGCGGTTATATCGATGTTCTGATCACCGATTACCCAACGGCCAGACTGCTTATTGCCGGTTAATTTCCTCACTCAAACACTTTCCCACAGCCTTTACGCTTTGCCAGAAGCGTAAAGGTTACGCAAATAAGTCATTATATTTCAATGATATAAAACTCTAAAATCACCTCCTTTCCCACCCATAGCTGAACGCTTCGCCGATCGGATAAGTGTGATTGCCAGCACAATTGATAACTTTTCCAGTAGCCCGACGGGAAGTTTCTGGCTAAGGTATCAAATAAATAATCACTATCGAATATATATTCAGTGATTAAAAAAGTGAAAACGAATTGTCACATCATGCCCTGCCAGGAAGCAATGCGAACAAGAGGAATGCTCACCTTTTGCCCTCCGCACCAGGACGAAGTGTGACTCAGGAGACTACCTAATGCAGGCAACACCTAAAGAGTTCATCATTGCACTGGACGAAGGCACCACGAATGCCAAAGCCGTCGTGCTCGATAGCCGCGGCCAGGTCGTGGTGAAATTCTCCCAGCCGCTGGCGATTCAAACACCGCGTGAGGGCTGGGTTGAGCAGTCGGGAGAAGTGCTGGTAGAGGCGTCACTGGACGTTATTGCGCAAGCGGTTGAACACGTTGGCGCGGAAAACATCGCTGCCTTAGCCATCAGCAATCAGCGCGAGACGGCGATCGGCTGGTATCGCCAGAGCGGTAAGCCGATCAACGCGGCTATCACCTGGCAATGTACCCGCAGCGCTGCGTTTTGCGATGAACTACGCCGCGACGGTAAAGAGCAACAAATTAAGGCCGCTACCGGCCTGCCGATTGCCCCCCTGTTCTCTGCCTCAAAAATGCGCTGGCTGCTGGAATCCGTTCCTGAGGGTCGCATGCTGGCAGAGCGGGGAGAAATCTGCCTCGGCACTATTGACAGCTGGCTGCTGTGGAACTTAACCCAGGGCGAAGCGTTTCATTGCGATTATTCCAATGCCGCGCGCACGCAGCTACTGAACCTGCAAACCGGCCAGTGGGACGACGAAATGCTGGCGCTGTTCCAGATCCCACGCGCCGCGCTGCCGGAGATTAAACCGTCCAGCGGATTATTTGGCTATACCCGCGGGCTGAATAATATTCCTGACGGTATTCCGGTGATGGCGATGGTCGGGGATTCCCACGCCGCGTTGTTTGGCCACGCACTGGGCGAACTCGGCTGTGTTAAAGCCACCTACGGTACGGGGTCATCGGTGATGGCACCGGTAAAATCCGCACAGTGCGATATCGACGCGCTGGCCACCACCATCGCCTGGCACGACGGCGACAGCATCACCTACGGGCTCGAAGGTAATATTCCCCATACCGGCGACGCCGTGGCGTGGATGGCCGACAGCACCGGGTTAAGCGAGCTTTCGGATGCCGAACTGGCTCACGAGCTTAACACCCTTCCCGGCTCCGTGGACTCCACTCTTGGCGTCTATTTTGTACCAGCCTTAACCGGCCTCGGCGCACCGTGGTGGGACGACAGCGCCCGCGGCGTGATTTGCGGTCTGAGCCGCGGCGTCAAGCGCGCCCATCTGATTCGCGCCGCGCTGGAATCCATTACCTATCAAATCGCCGATGTCGTCGTCGCCATGCGCCAGCAGGATGACTTCCATTTAGCGGCGCTGATGGTCGACGGCGGCCCGACCAAAAACGACTGGTTAATGCAGTATCAGGCTGACCTGCTCGGCTGCCCGGTGATGCGCAGCGACGTTGCCGAACTGTCGGCGATTGGCGCAGCCCTCCTTGCGCGCAAGGCCCTGAATCCGGGAACGGTCACCGACCTGAAAGCCTTTTTAACCGAACATAGCGAATTTATTCCCGATATGGCCCGCCACCAGCGCCTGCAGAAGAGATGGCAGGAGTGGCGCCATGCGGTGAACAGAACATTATGGAAACCGGCAACGTCCGCCTGACGCCCACCAGGGAATCGCACGCGTGACGCACCTTAGAGCCTATTCCAGTAGGCGTTATTGGCGCAGGCAGTTTGAACACGGACAGCGCGGAAGAACCGGAGCGTACACGTAGTACGTGAGGATTCTGAGCACTGCCCTGGTTCAAAATGGTCAGTAAAATAGCCCTAATGGATAGGCTCTTAATCATCAACAAAAGGAGAACCCCGGCCCATAAACTCGATTTACAGGCCTTACGTTGTTTCACCGTACCCGACAATAACAACCAAGAGAGAAAATTGTCATGAAATTACGTTTAACGCTTTTAACTGCTGCTACCCTGACCGCCTTTTCTTTTGCCGCTCAGGCCGCAGAAAAAGGCACCATTATGATCATGGTTAACTCGCTGGATAACCCGTATTACGCCTCTGAAGCCAAGGGCGCCAGCGAGAAAGCCAAAGAGCTGGGATATCAAACTACCATTCTGTCCCATGGCGAAGATGTCAAAAAACAGAACGAGCTGATCGATACCGCCATCGGTAAAAAAGTTCAGGGCATTATTCTGGATAACGCCGACTCCACCGCCAGCGTCGCCGCCATTGAAAAAGCGAAGAAAGCGGGTATTCCGGTGGTTTTAATCAACCGTGAAATTCCTGTCGATGATATTGCGCTGGAGCAAATTACCCATAATAACTTCCAGGCAGGTTCTGAAGTCGCCAACGTATTTGTCGAGAAAATGGCGGAGAAAGGCAAATACGCCGAGCTGACCTGTAACCTCGCGGATAATAATTGCGTAACGCGTTCAAAATCTTTCCACCAGGTTATCGACCAGTACCCGGATATGGTCAGCGTCGCTAAGCAGGACGCGAAGGGCACGTTAATCGACGGCAAACGCATTATGGACAGCATCCTGCAGGCGCACCCCGACGTGAAAGGCGTGATTTGCGGCAACGGTCCTGTCGCGCTTGGCGCCATTGCCGCGCTGAAAGCCGCTAATCGCAACGACGTGGTGGTGGTCGGTATCGATGGCAGCAACGATGAGCGCGACGCGGTAAAAGCCGGCACCCTGCAGGCCACCGTGATGCTTCAGGCGCAGGCCATCGCCGCTCAGGGAGTGACCGACCTCGATAACTACCTGCAAAAAGGCGAAAAACCGGCCAGGCAGCGCGTGATGTTCCGCGGCATTCTGATCACCCAGGACAATGCAGACAAAGTTCAGGACTTCAATATCAAATCCTGATTCCAGGTTGTTGCGCCCCTTCCGGGGCGCACAGGAGAGTATTATGTATAAAAAAATCTCGCTGATGCTGGTCGTTGTTGCCCTCGGAGGCTGCCGAATTGTTTCTCAGCAGGAGCTGGCCGACCTGAAATCCCCGCCTAATCCGCATATGGCGGATATCGATCGGACATGGCAAGAGCAGGTCGTTCCTCAGGTTGTGGCCAGGGCCCGCCCCGTTGCCGAGTTAATGACTGCCCTGCGCACGGCGAAAGACATTGATAGCGCCTGCAAAGCGTTAGGTTATCGCGCTCAGGATGAGAACCCGTGCGTGTTCTACGTCAAAGTGGAAGGCAATATCAGCAAAATTGATTCCGCTTCCCGCAGCGGAAAAATGACGATCCAGGATACCAGCGGCGGCAACGTGGTGGTGCAGATTGGCCCGACGCTGCGCGGCACGCTTTTACGCGACGGCTACCAGGGCGCCAGCTATCAGGACTTCAACGATCAGGTGCTGTTTGGTGAATATAGCCGGGCGATTAACGAACATGCGGTCAAAATGATCCAGACGGCACAGGTTAAAACCGGTGAAGCGGTGCAGGTATATGGCGTGTTCTCGGCCTGGGATATTCCGCAGACCGTTCCTGATATTACGCCGGCAAAAATTGTTCGTTTGGGAGGACAATAAAATGCAGCGGCAAGAACTCGTCAATTCCCAACCAGTCGAATCTGAAGTTATTATCGAAACCCGTGAATTATCGCGCGTTTATCCCGGCGTCGTTGCCTTAGATAACGTCAATTACCGGGTCTATCGAAATAAAGTAAACGTTCTGATCGGTGAAAATGGTGCGGGTAAATCCACCATGATGAAAATGCTTGCTGGCGTTGAAACACCCTCCTCCGGTCAAATTATTCTTGATGGTGTTCCGGTTACCCTGAGCTCGACTCACCAGGCCGAAAAGCAGGGAATCAGCATCATTTTCCAGGAATTAAATTTATTTCCGAATATGAACGTCATGGATAATATTTTCATGGCTAACGAGTTCTTTCAAAAAGGAAAGATCAACGAAAAATATCAATACGAGTTAGCCAAAAAATTACTTGAGAGGCTGGAGCTCAACGTCGACCCTTATACCCAGCTCGGCGAGCTCGGTATTGGCCATCAGCAACTGGTCGAAATTGCGCGCGCGCTTTCAAAAGACACCCGGGTATTAATTATGGATGAGCCCACCTCTGCGCTCAGCCAGTCGGAAGTCAAAATTCTGTTTAACGTTATTGAACAGCTTAAACGTCGCGGCGTCACCATTATCTATATTTCCCACCGCCTCGAAGAACTGATGGAAATTGGCGACCACATCACCATTTTCCGCGACGGACGCTTTATCAGTGAACGCGAGGTCAGCGACGCCAGTATCCCGTGGATTATCGAACAGATGGTCGGCGATAAGAAAAAACATTTCGACTACCGGCCCGCGCCGAAAGGCGAAGCGGTCCTTGCCGTTGAAGGTTTAACGGCGCTGCACCCGAGCGGCGGCTATAAGCTCAACGACGTGACCTTCACCTTAAGTAAGGGAGAGGTGATCGGCATCTATGGCCTGCTCGGCGCCGGACGCACGGAGCTGTTTAAAGGCCTGGTCGGATTAATGCCTTGCCAAAGCGGTAACGTCCATCTCAACGGCGAAAATATCGAAAAGTCCCCGTTCCAGGCGCGGCTGAAAAAAGGGCTGGCGCTGGTTCCCGAAGACCGCCAGGGAGAAGGCGTGGTGCAGATGATGTCGATTCAATCGAATATGACCCTCTCTGATTTCAGCCTTCAGGGCTTTCGTCGGGCGTGGAAATGGCTGAATCCGCAGAAAGAAATCACCTGCGTCAAAGAGATGATCCGCGAACTGGCGATCAAGGTCAGCGACCCCGATCTGCCCATCACCTCGCTCAGCGGCGGCAATCAACAAAAAGTGGTGCTCGGCAAGGCGTTGATGACCAGGCCCGAAGTGGTGTTTCTCGATGAGCCCACTCGCGGTATCGACGTCGGCGCGAAAACTGACGTGTATCACCTGATCGGCAAAATGGCCCAACAGGGTCTGGCGGTGATGTTCTCTTCATCGGAGCTGGATGAAGTCATGGCGCTGGCGGATCGCATTCTGGTGATGGCCGATGGCCGGATTACCGCCGATTTACCGCGCCATGCGGTTACCCGCGAAAAATTGATCGCGGCTTCAACACCTCAAGATTAATCAGGCTGGAACCCATCATGAACCAGAAATATATGATTTATATGTACCTGCTGAAGGCCAGAACGTTTATCGCTCTGCTGCTGGTTATCGCATTCTTCAGCGTGATGGTACCGAATTTCCTGACCACATCTAACCTGCTGATTATGACCCAGCACGTGGCCATCACCGGCCTGCTGGCCATCGGCATGACGCTGGTTATCCTGACCGGCGGTATCGACCTTTCCGTCGGCGCCGTCGCCGGGATCTGCGGTATGGTTGCCGGGGCGCTCTTAACCAACGGTCTGCCCTTATGGAACGGCAGCGTTATCTTTTTCAACGTGCCGGAGGTGATCCTCTGCGTGGCGCTCTTCGGCGTGCTGGTTGGCTTTGTTAACGGCGCGGTAATCACCCGCTTCGGCGTGGCGCCCTTCATCTGCACCCTGGGCATGATGTATGTCGCCAGAGGCTCGGCGCTGCTGTTCAACGACGGCAGCACCTATCCGAACCTCAACGGCATGGAAGCGCTGGGCAATACCGGCTTCTCCACTCTCGGCTCCGGGACGCTGATGGGCATCTATCTGCCTATCTGGCTGATGATCGGCTTCCTGCTGCTGGGCTACTGGCTGACCACCAAAACCCCGCTGGGCCGCTATATCTATGCAATCGGCGGTAATGAATCCGCCGCTCGCCTGGCCGGCGTGCCTATCGTCAAAGCAAAAATCTTCGTTTACGCCTTCTCCGGCCTGTGCTCCGCATTCGTTGGCCTCATCGTCGCGTCACAGCTGCAAACCGCGCACCCGATGACCGGCAATATGTTCGAAATGGACGCCATCGGCGCTACCGTGCTCGGCGGAACCGCGCTGGCAGGCGGTCGCGGCCGGGTTACCGGGTCAATCATCGGCGCATTCGTCATCGTCTTCCTCGCCGACGGCATGGTGATGATGGGGGTCAGCGATTTCTGGCAAATGGTCATTAAAGGCGTCGTTATCGTCACCGCCGTCGTCGTCGACCAGTTCCAGCAGAAACTGCAGAACAAAGTCATCCTGATGCGCCGCCATGAGGAGAAGCTGGCTGCGGCAGGAGCCACCAGTTAATCACCTATTTATTACCCCGCCGGACGCACTGCCGTCCGGCTTCAATAAGGGATGAAAAACATGCAAAGAAATTTCCAGAACAAAACGGTTGTGATCACCGGCGCCTGCCGCGGAATTGGTGCAGGTATCGCCGAGCGCTTCGCGCGCGATGGTGCGAATCTGGTGATGGTCTCTAACGCCGAGCGCGTCCATGAAACGGCGGAAACCTTACGCCAGCGCTATCAGGCCGATATCCTGTCGTTACAGGTTGATGTGACCGACGAAGCGCAGGTGCAGTCGCTGTACGAGCAGGCTGCAGCGCGTTTTGGCACCATCGATGTCTCTATCCAGAACGCAGGCGTGATCACCATCGACTATTACGATCGCATGCCGAAAGCCGACTTTGAAAAAGTGCTCGCCGTTAACACCACCGGCGTCTGGCTGTGCTGCCGCGAAGCCGCCAAATACATGGTTAAGCAGAACCACGGCAGCCTGATCAATACCTCTTCCGGCCAGGGTCGACAGGGTTTTATCTACACCCCGCACTATGCCGCCAGCAAAATGGGCGTCATCGGCATCACCCAAAGCCTGGCGCACGAGCTGGCGCCGTGGAATATCACCGTTAACGCCTTCTGTCCGGGCATTATTGAAAGCGAAATGTGGGATTACAACGACCGCGTCTGGGGCGAGATCCTCAGCACCGAGCAGAAGCGCTACGGTAAGGGCGAGCTAATGGCGGAGTGGGTCGAAGGCATTCCAATGAAGCGCGCCGGCAAACCGGAAGACGTTGCCGGGCTGGTGGCGTTTCTCGCCTCCGACGACGCGCGCTACCTCACCGGGCAGACCATCAATATCGATGGCGGCTTGATTATGTCGTAATGCCGCCAGCCTGGCATATTTCAGGTCAGGCTATACAAATCATCTCCCGGAGGCGGTGCTGCGCACCTGTCCGGGCTACCCGAAGGCACAAGCCCCGTAGCCCGGACAGGCGCAACGCGCCGCCTCCGGGAACGCCAACACCGGGCATGCTAAAGAATTTTTTTTAGAGAGAAATAACTATGATCGCAAAAGATTTTGCCCAACAGCTATTTAATCTGCAGGACCGCGTAGCCTTTGTCACCGGCGCGGGCAGCGGCATCGGCCAGATGATTGCTTACGGACTCGCCAGCGCGGGGGCCCGGGTTGTTTGCTTCGATCTACGTGAAGACGGCGGCCTTACTGAAACCGTCAAAAATATTGAGGCGATCGGCGGCGGAGCCTGTTTTTACACCGGCGATGTTCGTCAGCTTAGCGACCTACGCGCCGGCGTCGCGCTGGCGAAAAGCCGCTTTGGCCGCCTTGATGTCGCCGTAAACGCCGCCGGGATTGCTAATGCCAATCCGGCGCTGGAAATGGAAACCGAGCAGTGGCAGCGGGTTATCGATATTAACCTTACCGGCGTGTGGAACTCCTGTAAGGCGGAAGCTGAACTGATGCAGGAATCCGGCGGCGGCTCGATTATTAATATCGCTTCCATGTCCGGCATTATTGTTAACCGCGGCCTCGATCAGGCGCACTACAACTGCTCGAAAGCGGGCGTGATCCACCTGTCGAAAAGCCTCGCGATGGAGTGGATCGGCAAAGGGATCCGCGTTAACTCCATCAGCCCAGGCTACACCGCCACGCCGATGAACACCCGCCCTGAGATGGTTCATCAGACCCGCGAGTTCGAAAGCCAGACGCCGATCCAGCGCATGGCGAAGGTTGAAGAGATGGCCGGTCCGGCGCTGTTCCTTGCCAGCGACGCGGCATCATTCTGTACCGGGGTTGATCTGGTTGTCGATGGCGGCTTTGTCTGCTGGTAAGACGGTATAACAATGCGGGGAGCTTTCTCCGCATTTCCCTCCCTGACGATGATCACAGCACACAGGCAATCATTATGTATCGCCACTATCAGGCCCTGATTTTTGATATGGATGGCACGCTTTTTGACACCGAACCTTTGCACCGCAAAGCGTGGCTGAGCGTATTCGCTGCCGACAATATCACCATTTCTGAAGAGGAGCTGATTCCGTTCAATGGTTCAGCGCCCTGGCAGGTGGCCAGCCAGCTTGTGGCCTTAAAAGGATTACGAGCCGATCCGTTCTCCCTGGCCGAGCGTAAAAAACAGGCGATCGAGAACTTGCTGCAGACGGTCGATATTCAGCTTTTACCGGCCATGAAGATTTTACAGCAGTGGCAGGGCAAAATTCCCCTGGCGCTGGGAACCGGAAGCGAACGTAGCACCGTGGATATACTGCTTGCACGCTTTCAATTAACTCAGCATTTCGCCGCTATCGTCTCCGCTGACCGGGTTAAAAATCATAAACCCGCCGCCGACACTTTTTTATTATGTGCCAGCGAGCTTAAGGTTCAGCCTGAACGCTGCCTGGTTTTTGAAGACTCACGATTTGGTATTGAAGCCGCAAAAAATGCAGGTATGGACGTGGTCGACGTCAATACTCTGACGCCTGCCAGATAAGCATTATGCAGGGTGGCGGCGCTTTTGCTTTTAACCGGTCTCTGTTCTCTCGCCGTCCATCCTGCTCCCGGATCAGCAGAAAAAAGGTGCCTTAAGGTTCCTTACCCAGCCTGCGGATAAGCGGGGATAGCTCCCCGCATACCGGCTACTTCTTCGTTTCGTAAGCGAGAACGGCCTTGAACTCCATACTACGTTCTTTGATGCTCAGCTCGCACAGCGAGTCGTGCACCATTAACGTCAATCCCAGCGCTGTCAGACACAGCACGATGATTGCCACCAGGGCGTATTTTGTCAGCATCTCGTTGCCTCCATGCGAAGAAGAGGCTACTATCCAACGTGCTAGGGTTGGATCGTGAGCCTCAGGTTGATGGGAACATCTCCTGGGGCTTCGTCTTTCTGAATCCTCACCTAAGCCTGAACGCAGAAAGCCTCAGGCACCCGCCGCCATCATACGCTTCCCTGCGCTTTTCACTGTATATTTAACCAGCTGCAATCCTTTTTCAGAAAACGTTTAGATAGCCTACATTCCGGGGAAGGTCACGCTGTTGCCCGGCGCTTCGCGATGCAGGTGGATAAAGTTCAAATGACGCTCGTACTGGTCAAGAATATCGGTAATGACCTGCTCTTTGCTGTAGTCCATCAGGTCGTTGCCCTGACTCCCTTCCAGCAGGAAGGTCTCCAGACGATAGTAGGTCGACTTCCCGCTGCGCGCCCGGTAGGTAAAGCCGGGAATGGAGTACTGCTGCGGCCAGATCTGATAAACAAAGTTCTGCTCGTCGCCCATATGCACCAGCAGGTCGAGATGGCCCAGGTTGTCCCCCTCTTCCGGCGGCAGGCTTTTCAGCTCGACGTAGGCGCCGCGCAGCTTCAGCTCCTGCGCCACCTCTTCCATCGCCGGGAAGCACACCGTCTCCATCATCTGGCGGGTATAGCGCGTGCCGGGATAGTTCATCAGCCGCGACAGGCGCTTCTTCCAGCTCAGGCGATCCTGCACGCCCAGCGGTCGCGGGGCGGTGTCGCGGTTGGCGCTCTCGCGGCGATAATCCTCAACCTTCAGCGACTTATATAACCCCGCCATCACGAAGAAGATCACGAAGCTAAACGGCAGCCCCATAATCACCGTCGCGTTCTGCAGGGCGGAAATGCCGTTAGTCATCAGCATCCCCAGGGTCAGCAGGCCGATAACCACCGACCAGAAGATCCGCAGCCAGTTTGGCGCATCGCTGTTGATATCCTTCAGCTTCGAGGTGAAGTTACCCAGCACCAGCGCCCCGGAATCCGCGGAGGTCACGTAAAACAGCAGGCCGGTAATCGTCGCCACCGAAGCGCTAAAGGTAAACGCCGGATACTGCGCCAGCAGGTTATAGAAGCCGCGCTCCGGGTGGGCGACCGCCTCGGCGGCGAAGGCCGCATTGCCGTGGATGATTTCATACAGCGCGCTATTGCCGAACACCGACAGCCACAGCAGCGTAAAGGTGAACGGGATAATCAGCGTTCCCACCACAAACTGACGAATGGTGCGCCCGCGTGAAATACGCGCCAGGAACAGGCCGACAAACGGCGACCACGCCACCCACCACGCCCAGAAGAACAGGGTCCAGTTGTTCATCCACTCGACCGGACGATCGAAGGCGAAGCTGTTGAGGGTCATGCCCATAAAACGATTCACATAGTCGCCAACATTGAGCACCAGCGCGTTGAGCAGAAACTCGGTGTCGCCCATAAACAGGATAAACAGGATCAGCCCGAGGGCCAGCACCACGTTAAGCTCGGAAAGGATACGAATGCCTTTATCCACCCCGGAGGTCACGGAGATGGTGGCGATAATGACCGATAGCACGATCAGCGCCGCTTTCGCGCCCAGCGAATCCGGAATATCAAACAGCACGCTGAGGCCGTAGTTTAGCTGCACCACGCCAATCCCGAGGGTGGTGGCGATACCAAAAATGGTGCCGATAACGGCGGCGATATCCACGCTGTGGCCGATTGGGCCATTAATCTTTTTGCCGAAGATCGGATAGAGCGCGGAGCGGATGGTCAGGGGTAAATTATAACGATAGCTAAAGTATCCCAGCGCCATCCCCATCAGGGCATACATCGACCAGCCGGTCAGCCCGTAGTGAAACAACGTCCATACCATCGCCTGGCGCGCCGCCTCCATGGTCTGCCCCGCCCCTTCCGGCGGCTGCATATACTGGGTCACCGGTTCGGCGACGGAGAAAAACATCAGGTCGATACCGATACCGGCGGCGAACAGCATTGCCGCCCAGCTCATGACGCTAAACTCCGGCTTCGAGTGCTCCGGCCCGAGCTTCACCGAACCGAAACGCGAGCAGGCGATGCACACCACAAACACGATATACAGCGTTGCCGCCAGCAAATAGTACCAGCCGAAGGTCTTTGAAACCCAGTTCAGGGTACGGCCAATCCAAGCCGCGGAAAAATCGCTGAAGAAGAGAGTCATCAGGGAAAACAACAAAATCAGTCCGGCGGAGGTATAAAAAACCACCGGATTGATTTTGTCCTTTTCTCTGCTCGGCGAAAGGTCTGTCATCCATTCTCCTTACTTTTTTTGCAACTATTAAAACCAAAATCGGCAACAATTAAGACACATTTTATATTGAACGTCCAATCAAAAACCGCTTTAATAGATAAACAAAGCTGATGAATGGAGTCTGAGAAATGCCCAAACTGGGGATGCAACCGATACGGCAGCGGCAGCTGATTGACGCGACCCTGGCCGCCATCAATGAAGTGGGAATGCACGATGCCACCGTCGCGCAGATCGCCCGACGTGCTGGCGTATCGACCGGCATCATCAGCCACTATTTCAAAGATAAGAACGGCCTGCTGGAGGCGACGATGCGCGATATCACCGGCCAGCTGCGCCAGGCGGTGTTGAGCCGCCTGCACGCCCTGCCCGGGGCCGGCCCGCGGGAACGCCTGCGCGCCATCGTGGCCGGCAACTTCGACGAGAGTCAGATAAGCAGCGCGGCAATGAAGGCCTGGCTCGCCTTTTGGGCCAGCAGCATGCATCAGCCGATGCTCTATCGCCTGCAGCAGGTCAGCAGCCGACGACTGCTGTCGAATATCGTCTATGAGTTTCAGCGCGCCCTGCCGCGCGAAGAGGCGCAGGAGGCCGGGTACGGTCTCGCCGCGCTGATCGACGGGCTGTGGCTACGCGCGGCGCTGAGCGGTAAACCGCTCGATAAAGCCCGCGCCGAAACGCTCGCCGAGCACTTCATCAGCAAATATCTGCCACCGACTTCTCAATAATGGAGGACCCATGTCCCGAATGGCCGAACAGCAGCTTTACATCGACGGTGGTTATGTTTCCGCCACCAGCGGTAAAACCTTCGAGACGATTAACCCCGCCAACGGGGAAGTGCTGGCGACCGTCCAGGCCGCCGGCCGCGAAGACGTCGACCGGGCGGTAAAGAGCGCCCAAAAAGGGCAAAAAATCTGGGCGGCGATGAGCGCCATGGAACGTTCGCGCATTTTGCGTAAAGCGGTCGACATTCTGCGCGAGCGCAACGACGAACTGGCGCGTCTGGAAACTCTCGATACCGGCAAACCGCTGAGCGAAACCGCCGCCGTCGATATCGTCACCGGCGCTGATGTCCTGGAGTACTACGCGGGCCTGATCCCGGCGCTGGAAGGGAGCCAGATCCCGTTACGCGAAAGTTCATTCGTCTATACCCGCCGGGAACCGCTGGGCGTCGTCGCCGGGATCGGTGCCTGGAACTACCCGATCCAGATCGCCTTATGGAAATCAGCCCCGGCGCTGGCGGCCGGGAACGCGATGATCTTTAAGCCGAGTGAAGTCACCCCGCTCACCGCCCTGAAGCTGGCGGAAATTTACCGCGAAGCGGGACTCCCGGCGGGCGTATTTAACGTGCTGCCGGGCACCGGCGCCGAAACCGGCCAGTATCTCACCGAGCACCCGGACATCGCCAAAATCTCCTTTACCGGCGGCGTCGCCAGCGGCAAAAAAGTGATGGCCAACTCCGCCGCCTCCTCACTGAAGGAAGTGACTATGGAGCTGGGCGGAAAATCACCGCTGATCGTCTGCGAAGACGCCAACCTCGACCTCGCCGCCGACATCGCGATGATGGCTAACTTCTACAGTTCAGGCCAGGTCTGCACCAACGGCACCCGGGTATTCGTTCCGGCGCGCCTGAAAGCGGTATTTGAAGAGAAAGTCCTCGCCCGCGTGGCGCGTATCCACCCCGGCGATCTGTTTGCTGAAAGCACCAACTTCGGGCCGCTGGTGAGCTTCCCGCACCGCGAGAACGTGCTGCGCTACATCGAGACGGGTAAACAAGAAGGCGCGCGCCTGCTCTGCGGCGGCGAAGTGCTGAAAGGGGAAGGCTTCGACCACGGGGCATGGGTCGCCCCGACGGTATTTACCGACTGCGATGACCAGATGACCATCGTCCGCGAAGAGATCTTCGGCCCGGTGATGTCGATTCTGAGCTACGACGATGAGGAAGAAGCGGTTCGCCGCGCCAATGCCACCGAATACGGCCTCGCCGCTGGCGTCGTCACGCCGGATTTAAACCGCGCCCATCGTCTGATTCATCGGCTGGAGGCCGGGATCTGCTGGATCAACACCTGGGGCGAATCCCCTGCGGAGATGCCGGTCGGCGGCTACAAGCACTCCGGGATTGGCCGCGAAAACGGCGTACAGACGCTGCACAGCTACACCCAGATAAAATCCATCCAGGTTGAGATGGGTCAGTTTCAATCCATATTTTAACCAGGAGGTCATTTTTGCAGTTTGACTACATTATTATTGGTGCCGGTTCCGCCGGCAACGTACTGGCTACACGACTGACGGAAGATCCTGACACCACCGTCCTGCTGCTGGAAGCGGGCGGCCCGGATTACCGTTTCGACTTCCGCACCCAGATGCCCGCCGCGCTGGCGTTTCCTCTACAGGGGCGTCGCTATAACTGGGCCTACGAGACCGAGCCTGAACCGCATATGAACCATCGCCGCATGGAGTGCGGACGCGGTAAGGGACTCGGCGGATCCTCGTTAATCAACGGCATGTGCTATATCCGCGGCAACGCTATGGATCTTGATAACTGGGCCTCGGCGCCGGGGCTTGAGCACTGGAGCTACCTGGACTGCCTGCCCTATTACCGCAAAGCAGAATCCCGCGATATCGGCGCCAACGATTACCACGGCGGCGACGGCCCGGTCAGCGTCACCACGCCAAAGCAGGGCAATAATCCGCTGTTCCACGCGATGATTGAAGCTGGCGTACAAGCTGGCTATCCGCGCACCGACGATCTTAACGGCTACCAGCAGGAGGGATTTGGCCCGATGGATCGTACCGTGACGCCGCAGGGACGCCGCGCCAGCACCGCGCGCGGCTATCTCGACCAGGCGCGCGCGCGTCCCAATCTGACTATTCGCACCCATGCGCTGACCGATCATATTATTTTTGCCGGCAAGCGCGCCGTCGGCGTCGAGTGGCTGGAGGGCGACAGCACCGCGCCGTCGAAAGCGACCGCCAATAAAGAAGTGCTGCTCTGCGCGGGGGCTATCGCTTCGCCGCAAATTCTGCAGCGATCCGGCGTCGGCAGCCCGGAACTGTTGCGCCAGTTCGATATTCCGCTGGTACACGCCCTGCCGGGCGTCGGGGAAAACTTGCAGGATCATCTGGAGATGTATCTGCAGTACGAATGCAAAGAGCCGGTGTCGCTTTACCCGGCGCTGCAGTGGTGGAACCAGCCGAAAATCGGCGCCGAATGGCTGTTCGGCGGAACCGGCATCGGCGCCAGCAACCAGTTTGAAGCGGGCGGATTTATTCGCAGCCGGGAAGCCTTTACGTGGCCGAATATTCAGTATCACTTCCTGCCGGTCGCGATTAACTACAACGGCTCAAACGCGGTGAAAGAGCACGGCTTCCAGTGCCACGTTGGCTCTATGCGCTCCCCGAGTCGCGGCCACGTGCGGCTGAAATCGCGCGATCCGCACGAACATCCGGCGATTCTGTTTAACTATATGTCCAGCGAACAGGACTGGCAGGAGTTTCGCGATGCGATTCGGATTACCCGCGAAATCATGCATCAGCCGGCGCTGGATAACTATCGCGGCCGGGAGATCAGCCCGGGTGCGGAGTGCCAGAGCGATACCGAGCTGGATGAGTTCGTGCGCAATCATGCGGAAACCGCCTTCCATCCGTGCGGCACCTGTAAAATGGGCTATGACGAGATGGCGGTGGTCGATGGCGAAGGTCGGGTTCACGGACTGGAAGGCCTGCGCGTGGTCGACGCCTCGATCATGCCGCAGATTATTACCGGCAACCTTAACGCGACCACAATTATGATTGGCGAAAAAATGGCTGATGCCATTCGCGGCCGTCAGCCGCTGCCGAAGAGCACGGCGGCGTATTACGTGGCGAACGGCGCGCCGGTTCGCCGGTAAGAGGCGGTTCCCGTCACCCCGCCCTCTCCCCAACGGGGCGAGGGCGAAAACCGCATCAGTAGCCCCCTCAGGCCCTGTGCCGGGAGGCAACGTTTGCGCTGAACGGCTCCCTCTCCCTCCGGGAGAGGGAAAACTAGCGAAAATCTTCCAGCCGCTTTATCTGCCGTCCATTAGCATCAAAATTCTCCGGCGCCAGCCAGGCCCGCAGCGCCGCATCGCGCGCGGGCCATTCGCTGTCGATAATCGACAGCATATCGCTATCGCGGGTTCGTCCTTTACGCACCATTCTCTGGCGAAGGCGTCCTTCCCAGGTGAATCCCAGTCGGTCGGCGGCGCGGCGGGAAGCAATATTCATTGAATCGCACTTCCACTCCAGTCGACGATAGCCATGGGCAAAACCATTTTGCAGCAGCAGCCAGACCGCCTCGGTGCCGAGCGGCGTATTTTTCATCGCCCGCGACCAGGTGACGTGGCCAATCTCCACCGTGCCCATCGCCCGCTCAATCGCCATATAGCTGACCAGCCCGACGGCTCGCTCGCAACGCAGATCGACAACCGCGTAGGGCACCAGTCCGTCATCCATAACCTTGCCGGTGATCCAGTTCGCCGTTGACTCAACGCTCTGCGGGCGCGTGCTCGCCAGCCACGTCCAGTCACTGTCGTCGCCGAGAGCATAGGCAGCAAACAGATCCGCCGCGTGCCGGTCGGTATCCAGCGGCTCCAGTCGGCAATAGCGGCCATTTAACGCCGTGCGGCGCAGAAGCCCCGCCCCCCGCCACCCGGGCACGCGATCGTTGACCTGCTGACCAAATTCATTAATTTCAGGCACGCTTATCTCTCCCGTATTGTTATCAAATTGTTATAGCAAGAAAGCCGAACGGCCGGAAGATGCCCGGTACGATCGATCGTCATAACCCATTGGTCTTGCTTATGCTTTTTAAGCATAAACTTAGCCGATCTTTGACTTTACGCCCGTAATTAAGCGGCCTAACGTAGCGAAACATCAATAATCACAATAACTTTTTTCAGGGATCGCATATGACTAAAAAACTGCTGCCGCTGCTGGCGCTCGCCGCGTTATCCGCCGCCGTTCACGCCGCCACGCCGCCGGGGACCCTTGTGGTCGCCCAGGGCCTCGACGATATCGTCAGCCTCGACCCGGCGGAAGCCAACGAGCTCTCCAGCATCCAGACGGTACCGAGCCTTTATCAGCGTCTGGTGCAGCCGGACCGCGATAACCCTGAAAAAATCACCCCGATCCTGGCCGAAAGCTGGCAGGCCGATCCGGCGGCGAAAACGCTGACCATCAAGCTAAAGCCCGACGCCAAATTCGCCTCCGGTAACCCGCTACGCCCGGAAGATGTCATTTACTCATACACCCGCGCGGTCACCCTGAACAAATCGCCGGCGTTTATTCTTAACGTCCTCGGCTGGCAGCCGGATAACATCGCCAGCCAGTTGAAGAAGGTAGACGACCATACCCTCACGCTACGCTGGACTGCCGACGTCAGCCCGGCGGTGGCGCTGAATATTCTCTCCACGCCGATCGCCTCTATCGTCGATGAGAAACAGGTCGCCCCGAACGCCAAAGATAACGACTTCGGCAACGGCTGGCTGAAAATGCACTCGGCGGGCAGCGGCGCGTATAAAATGCGGGTCTATCAGCCGCATCAGGCCATCGTGCTGGAGGCCAACAGCAGCGCACCCGGCGGCGCGCCGAAGCTGAAAAGCATCATCATTAAAAACGTTCCGGACCCGGCCTCACGTCGTCTTCTCATCCAGCAGGGTGATGCTGACGTGGCGCGCGATCTCGGCGCCGACCAGATTGCGGCTCTGCAGGGTAAAGCGGGCGTCAAGGTTCTCAGCATCCCCTCCGCTGAGCAGAACTATCTGGTCTTTAATACCGGCAACAGCGCTAACCCGCTGCTGAAAAACCCGGCCTTCTGGGAAGCGGCGCGCTGGCTGGTGGATTACAACGGCATCACGAAAGATTTGCTGAAAGGGCAATATTTCGTCCATCAGAGCTTCCTGCCGGTCGGCCTGCCGGGCGCGCTGGAGAATAACCCGTTTACATTCAACCCGCAAAAAGCCAAAGACATCCTCGCTAAAGCGGGCATTAAAGAGGCGCATTTCACCCTCGACGTCGAAAACAAGCCGCCGTTTATCACTATTGCTCAGTCGATGCAGGCGAGCTTCGCCCAGGGCGGCGTGAAGGTGGATTTGCTGCCGGCCGCGGGTAGCCAGGTCTATGCTCGCGTGCGCGCCAAACAGCATCAGGCGGCGATTCGGCTGTGGATCCCTGACTATTTCGACGCCCACTCTAACGCCAGCGCCTTTGCCTACAACGACGGTAAATCCAGTACCGTCGCCGGGCTAAACGGCTGGCAGATCCCGGAGCTGAATAAAGCGACCCTGGCGGCAGTCGCCGAGCCGGACGCAGCGAAGCGCCAGGATCTGTATAAAAACATGCAGGAGGAACTGCAGCGCAATTCGCCTTACGTGTTTATCGATCAGGGTAAAACCCAGATTGTGGTTCGCGATAACGTGAAGGGTTACCAGCAGGGTCTCAATGCCGATATGGTGTGGTATGACCGGGTAACCAAATAACGCCTGGGGCAGGTACGATCAGGTAGCCCGGACAGGCGCAACGCGCCGCCTCCGGGAACGCAGGCCCCGATACCTTATGTTTTCCCGTTGGCGCTGCGCTGACCGGGCTACAACAACAGATCGCACCAGCTGATAACACTGTACTTTTTACCAACGGAATAACCATGTCTGCTTTTTTACCTCCCCGAGCAGAGCGGCGCGCAAAACGCCCCCTGCTCGCGCTGTTTCAGGGACTGCTGACGCTGGCCCTGACGCTGCTCGGCCTGCTGCTGGTGACCTTTGCGCTCTCTGCGCTGTCGCCGGTTGATCGGGTGCTGCAAATCGTCGGCGACCACGCCAGTCAGTCCACCTATGACCAGGTACGCCACCAGCTCGGCCTCGACCAGCCGTTGCCGCTGCAGTTCTGGCACTATCTGGTGAATCTCGCCCACGGCGATCTCGGTATCGCCAGCTCAACCGGCCAGCCGGTGCTGCACGACCTGCTTGCCGCGTTCCCGGCAACCCTTGAGCTGGCCACGCTGGCGCTGATTATCGGCGCGCTGTCGGGCGTTATCGCAGGCGTTCTCTGCGCCCGCTACGTCGGCTCGCCGTGGGATCTGGCGATGCGCACCTTTACGCTGCTCGGCAACTCGGTGCCGATCTTCTGGCTCGGCCTGCTGATGCTGGCGCTGTTTTACGCCAAACTGCAGTGGACGCCGGGGCCGGGGCGGCTGGACGATATTTATCAATACACCGTCGAACCGCGCACCGGCTTTGCGCTCATTGATACCTGGCTCTCGGGTGATAAAGAGGCGGTTAAAAACGCCGCCGGGCACCTGCTGCTGCCGGTGCTGCTGCTGGCCTATTACTCTCTGGCGAGCATCACCCGCCTGACCCGTTCCGCCTGCCTGAGCGAAATGAACAAAGAGTACATCCTGCTGGCGCGCGCCAAAGGGGCCGGTGAGATGACGATTCTGCTGCGTCACGTCCTGCCCAATATCCGCGGCACCCTGCTGACGGTGACCGCCCTCGCCTGGACCTCCATGCTGGAAGGGGCGGTGTTGACCGAAACCGTCTTCTCCTGGCCGGGAATTGGCCGCTATCTGACCACCGCGCTCTTTGCCGGCGATACCACGGCGATTATGGGCGGTACGCTGCTGATCGGCGCGAGCTTTGTGCTGATTAATAACCTCACCGACCTGCTGGTGCGGCTGACCGATCCGAGGATACGCTGATGCCTGGCTACCTTTTTTTACGCCGCCTGCGCCGTTCTCCCGCCGCCTTTTGCGGTCTGATCATCATTACGTTACTCCTGCTGACTGCGCTCTTTGCGCCCTGGCTGGCTCCGCTCGACCCGAACTGGCAGGACGCCGCCGCGCGGCTGCAGGGTCCGGGCGCGCGGCACTGGCTCGGCACCGACAGCTACGGTCGCGATCTTCTCTCAAGGCTGATTTTCGGCACCCGTCCGGCGCTGGGGCTGGTTGCGCTGGTGACGGCGATTACGCTCCCCGCCGGTCTGCTGGTGGGGATCCTGTCCGGCTATTACGGCGGCTGGCTGGAGCGCGTGCTGATGCGTTTTACCGACGTGGTAATGTCGATGCCGCGGCTGATTCTGGCCTTCGCGTTTGTCGCGATGCTCGGCCCGGGCCTGGTGAACGGCGCCCTGGCGCTGGCGCTAACGACCTGGCCCGCTTACGCCCGTCAGGCGCGCAGCGAAATTCAGCGCCTGCGCCACAGCGACTATCTGGCGGCGGCGGAGATGATGGGCATTCGCGGCTGGCGTCTGCTGATTGGCCATATTCTGCCGCTCTGTCTGCCCTCGGCGATCGTCCGGCTGGCGCTGGATCTAGCCGGGATTATTCTCGCCGCTGCCGGTCTCGGCTTCCTTGGCCTCGGCGCCCGCCCGCCAATGGCGGAATGGGGCGCGATGATCGCTGACGGCATGCAGGTCATTTTTGACCAGTGGTGGATCGCCGCCGCCCCTGGCGCCGTCATCCTGATCGCCAGCCTGGCGTTTAACCTGCTGGGCGATGGCCTGCGCGACGTTCTGGAGCCGCAACATGACTGATACTCGTCTGATCGTTCAGGGACTGACCATCGACTATCCCACCGCCAGAGTGGTGGACCATTTAAGCTTCACGCTCGGCAACGAGCGACTGGCGCTGGTCGGCGAATCCGGCTCCGGTAAATCCATGACCGCACGCGCCCTGATGGGGCTGGTCCGCCGGCCCGGCGTCGTCAGCGCCGATGCGCTCAACGTGCTGGGGCGCGACGCATTAACCCTTCGCGAGCGCGGCTGGCGCGCGCTACGCGGCAACAATATTGCGATGGTGCTGCAGGACCCGCGCTACGCGCTCAATCCGGTAAAAAGCATTCAGGCGCAGCTGGAAGAGGCATTAACTCTGCATCAGCGCCTTAGCCGCCGCGCGCGGCTGGAGGCGGTCAAAGCCGCCGTTGCCGCCGTCGGTCTGGATTTACCGGTACTCAACCGCTATCCTGGCGAACTCTCCGGCGGGATGGGCCAGCGGGTGATGATTGCCCTTGCGCTGCTCAATAATCCGCAGGTGCTGATCGCCGATGAGCCCACTTCAGCCCTCGATGCCCGACTGCGCAATCAGATCCTTGAACTGCTGGTAGAGCAGTGCGAACAGCGGCGGATGGCGATGCTGTTGATTAGCCACGACCTGCCGCTGGTGGCCGAGCACTGCCAGCGGGTGCTGGTCCTGTATCAAGGGAAAAAGGTCGATGAGATGGCGGCGCGAGATCTGCCGACGGCGACGCATCCCTACACCCGTACGCTCTGGACCTGTCGCCCGGCCGCGCAAACTTACGGTCAGATGCTGCCGACCCTCGACCGAACCCTGAACTTGACGGAGGCGGCGCATGGCAATCGTTAATCTCAACAATCTACAGGTGAATTTTGCTGAAAAAACCGCGGTGTCCGCCGCCAGCTTTGCCGTTGATGCAGGGGAAACGTTCAGCCTGATCGGCGCATCCGGCTGCGGAAAATCAACGATTCTCCGGGTATTAGCCGGGCTGCTGCGGGACTGGCGCGGCCGCGTTGAACTGTTCGATAAGGCCGTTACGCCGGGCGCGCGTTTTCAGGGCGAGCTGCGGCGCAACGTACAGATGGTGTTTCAGGACCCGTACGCCTCGCTGCATCCCAATCATACGCTATGGCGTACGCTGGCGGAGCCGCTGAAAATTCACGCTATCGGCGAGATCGAGCAGCGGGTGTCCACCGCCCTGGAAGAGGTGGGGCTGCCTGCCGACGCCGCGCGCCGCTATCCGCACCAGCTTTCCGGCGGCCAGCGCCAGCGGGTGGCGATTGCTCGCGCGCTGCTGCTGCGGCCAAAGATTCTGCTGCTGGATGAGCCAACGTCGGCGCTGGATATGTCGGTGCAGGCGGAAATACTGAATCTGCTCAATCGGCTAAAGCAGGAGCACGGAATGACCTATCTGCTGGTCAGCCACGATGCCGATGTGATTGCCCATATGTCGGACCGGGCAGCGTTTATGGCGGAAGGCGTGATTCAGCGCTTCTTTGACCGCGAAGCGCTGGCGAACGGCGAACATCGGTTAGACTGAAAACCCGCCCCCGCTTGCGGGGCTACGGGTTCGCCGCCATCTGCGAGAAGGTCGCCCGGGTAAGGCGTTTACGCCGCAACCCGGGAAATCATCCCCTTACTGAGCCAGGTTCGCGAAGCGGGCGAATACCGCATCAAAAATCGCCAGGCCTTTTGCCACCTGCCCGGCGCTGATGGTGCACGGCGGCACCACATGAATGCGGTTCTCCACCACAAACGCCAGCAGGCCGGCTTCGGTTAACGCGCCTTTAATGGCCGCCATATCGGCAGCGCCCAGCGGCGTTTTATGTTCGCGGCTGCTGACCAGCTCCAGCGCCTGGAACAGACCGCGGCCGCGCACGTTGCCGATAATCGCGTGCTTCTCCGCCAGCGCCTCCAGCCCCGGACGCAGCACCTCGTTGCCGATGGTCGCCGCGTTCTCCACCACCTTCTCTTCCTTCATCGCGTCAATGGTGGCGACAATCGCCGCCATCGCCAGCGGATGGCCGGAATAGGTCAGCCCCCCGGCAAAGAAATGGTCATCAAAGTAGCGGGCGATTGGCTCGCTAATCAGCACGCCGCCGGCCGGGACGTAGCCCGCATTGACCCCTTTGGCGAAAGTCACCAGATCCGGCACCACGCCATCCTGCTCGAAGGCAAACCAACTCCCGGTACGACCAAAACCGGCCATCACTTCATCAAGGATCAGCACAATACCGAACTCATCGGCCAGCGCCCGCACCCCCTGCATATAGCCCTCGGGCGGGACAAGAATCCCGGCGGTGCCCGGAATCGACTCCAGCAGAATCGCGGCTATCGCGTTCGGGCCTTCGCATTCAATCATCCGCCGCAGATGGGCCAGCGCGCGCTGGCACTCCTCCTCTTCCGTCGCGGCGTTAAATTCGCTGCGATAGAGGTAGGGATTGAAAAAGTGTACGTGGCCGCGGGAATACTCGTTCGGCACCCGGCGCCAGTCGCCGGTGGCGGCAATGGCGCTGCCGGTGTTGCCGTGATAGGAGCGATAGGCAGAGAGCACTTTATCGCGCCCGGTATAGAGCCGCGCCATGCGGATGGCGTTCTCGTTGGCGTCAGCGCCGGCGTTGGTGAAGAAAACTTTGCTAAAGCCTTCCGGCGCCAGCTCGACGATGCGCTTCGCCGCTTCGCCGCGGGCGAGGTTGGCGGTGGCGGGCGCGATGGTCACCAGCTCTTCCAGTTGGGCTTTCATCGCCGCCAGCACGCGCGGATGTTGATAGCCAATGTTGACGTTGACCAGCTGGCTGCTGAAATCCAGGTAAGTATTGCCTTCGTAATCCCACAGCTCGCAGCCTTTAGCCCCGGCGATCACCAGCGGATTTAAATTGCCCTGCATCGACCATGAATGAAACACATAAGCGCGATCCAGCTGCCGAACTTCATCATTGCTTATCGCTACCTCGTTCTGTAGTGCCAGCTTCATACCCTGCCCTCTCTCATGTCGTTGTTGTTGGCCTCATCATTGGTCGTTCAGGGCAGAAACGGATAGAGCCAGTCAGGCGAAAATG
Organism: Klebsiella sp. S69; assembly: GCF_016516145.1. Taxonomy (NCBI): domain Bacteria; kingdom Pseudomonadati; phylum Pseudomonadota; class Gammaproteobacteria; order Enterobacterales; family Enterobacteriaceae; genus Klebsiella; species Klebsiella sp. S69. The sequence goes on from NZ_JACVUU010000009.1 coordinate 200,430, forward strand.
ATGTGACACCGTGTCACATCGCCGCGCGCCGACTGGCTCTGTGCCCGCGCGCGCGGGGTTTTTATAGTGGGAGCGACAACCTGCACAGGAGAATGAAATGGCAACGAGCAAAGTGGTGTTTATTACCGGGGCGACCTCGGGTTTTGGGGAAGCAGCGGCGCAGGTCTTCGCCGATGCGGGCTGGTCGCTGGTGCTGAGCGGACGCCGTTTTGAGCGGCTGAAGGCGCTACAGGATAAGCTCGCCTCGCAGGTGCCGGTGCACATTATCGAACTCGACGTCCGCGATAGCGATGCGGTCGCCGGGGCCGTGGCGGCGCTGCCCGCTGAATTCGCCGATATCACGACGCTGATTAACAACGCCGGGCTGGCGCTGTCGCCGCAGCCCGCGCAGAAAGTGGATCTGGACGACTGGAAAACGATGATCGACACCAATGTCACCGGGCTGGTCAACGTGACCCATGCCCTGCTACCGACGCTGATTCGTCACGGCGCGGGGGCGAGCATCATCAATATTGGCTCTATCGCCGGGCAGTGGCCCTATCCCGGCAGCCACGTCTACGGCGCCAGTAAGGCTTTCGTGAAGCAGTTCAGCTATAACCTGCGCTGCGATCTGCTCGGGACCGGGGTGCGGGTGACCGATCTCGCGCCGGGTATTGCCGAAACGGAATTTACCCTGGTGCGCACCAAAGGCGACCAGGCGGCGTCGGACAATCTGTATCGAGGCACCACGCCGCTGAGCGCGCGGGATATTGCCGAACAGATGTTTTATATCGCCACCCTGCCGGACCATATGAACATCAACCGGGTCGAGGTCATGCCGGTACGTCAAGCCTGGCAGCCGTTCGCGATCGATCGGGATTGAGGTTTGGTAGGGAGGAGAGGCGCGTAAGCGCCGCCTCCGGGAATGGTAGCCCGGACAGGCGCGATAAGCGCCGCCTCCGGGAAAGTGTGCAGGGGTTCCGTTCACTATTATCCCGCAGAAAATGTCTCAACGTGGTAGGTGAACGGGTAAAGGGGGAGAAAACCATCTCCCCCTTTACAATCCCCGCGGTCCCGCAAAGAAATCGGTGCTGCGCAC